>CAYUKI010000101.1:0-5641 GCA_964445235.1 uncultured Acidimicrobiia bacterium
AGGTCGGAGAGCGGTTTGAAGATCCCCGGATAGGCGGCGTCGTAGACGTTGATCACCGGGTCCGCGTCGTCGACGATGAATAGCTCGACCGTACCGTCGTAGGCATCGATGGTCGCCTTGACCGAGTTGCGCAAGTAGTTGACGTCCCCGCCGATCGTGCTGCGACTCGAGAGTCGGTCCCGGTCGGCATTGCCGAGGGGAGTCGAGTATGGATAGGCATTGCTGGTGGTGTAGAGGTCGACGAGCCAGACGATGCGGCCGTCGACCACGACCGGGTAGGGGTCCGAGTCCACCTCCAGGAACGGAGCGACCCGGGCAAGCAGAGCTCGGACGTTGCGCTCCACGAGGACCTTGCTGTCCGAGGTCAGCTGGCCGGAGAGCAGCAGGTTGAGGTCGCGGTAACGGACGGCGAAGGCCAGCCGCCGGAAGAAGGAGCCGACGTCGACGCCCGCCTGGCCGGTGTAGCGGTAGCGGGCAATCGCCTCTCCTTCGCCGCGGGGGGCGTCGATCTCGAGTGGGGAATCGCCGGTGGCGACAAACACAGGCGAGCCCGCCTGGTAGGTCTCCCCGAAGTAGATGCGCGGTTGTTCGACCGTAAGCTCGGGGACGCGGCTGGCGGGCGGGACGTCCTTCACGAGATAGTCGGGTTGGCCTTGGGGAGCGAGCACGGTGTTGGCGGGGCTGACGACCACCCCGTAACCATGGGTGTAGTTGAGGTGGAGGCTCTGCCAGTCGGTGGCCCCGATTTGGTCTTCATACAGCTCGCGTGCCGCCACCATCACCTGGGTCTGCTTTCCGTCGATCGCATAACGGTCCGTGTCGACCCGGTCGAGACGGTAGAACGGTCGGAGTCCCTGGTCGCCTCGATAGGTGCGGGCGATCACCACCGGGTCCCACAGCCTCAGGTTGTCGACGATGTCGGCGTTGGCGGCGATATCGGCGCTGCCAAGATCCGCCGAGGCGGCGAATTGGGTGACCAAGATCCGATCGATGCCGTAGCCGGCCCGGGTGAAGGCGATGTTGCGCTCGACGAAGGGTGCTTCCACCTTGAGACGGTTGGGCTCGGCGCTAACCCGCTGGAAAACCGCCGGCACCACCTGGCCGACCAGCACCGACACGACCACCCAGCTCACCACGGTCACCGCTGCCAAAGTCCAACCCCGACGGGTTACGTTCCAGATGAGGATGATCGCTGCCAGCACCGATATCACCGCCAACAACTGAAGGGCTGGCAGCCGGACGGTCTGGTCGGTATACCCCGCCCCGAAGGTGGCGCCCCGCCGGGAGTAGACGAGCTGCCAGGCATCGATCCGGTAAGAACCGGCCCGGATGAGGGCGAGCAGGGCGGCCAGGACCGAGAGATGGGTCTTGACCTTGGGAGAGATCACTACCCCCTGCTTTCCCCGCCGGAAGCGCAGCCCGCCATTGAGATAGTGGACGGCCGCCACGACGAGGAGGGTCACCGCGAACAGGTTGAAAATCCATCCGACCACGTTGGCGATCAGGGGAAGCTGGAAGACGAAGAAGCCAACCTCGCGACCGAACATCGGATCCGCGATACCGAAGGAACGGCGGTTGAAGAAGCGGATGACGATGTCGATCCAGCCAACCGTTCCAAGACCGAGGACGATCGAGAGCGCCACCGTTACCAGGAGCCTCACCCGCCGCAATCGCGGGTCGACCCACTCGTGGAACCGCTGAATCATCTCATCGTCTTCGCCCAGGTCGAGCAGCTCAAAACGCGGCGAGATCGCCTCGGCAATCTTCAGATTGGTCCACAACACCAAGAAGGCGATGAGCAGACCGATGGCCGCCAGCGCCGCCCCGATCAAGATCTGGTTGCGCCAGACCACGGTGAACCCGACCGACTGAAACCACAGGTAATCGGTCCACAATGTGGCGAGTCCGGAGGCGAGCAGATACACCAAGAACACCCCCGCGATGATGAGGGGCACCCCTCGGCGCCGGAGGCCGGGCCGGGGCGGCGGGGAGGTGGGGATCACGACCGCATTGTATGGGCAAGTGCGATGAGACGGGTCGGCCTGCCCTATATCGGTGCGATGGTGCACCCACAACCGGGATGAAGGGGCGGGAGGGCATCGCCGGCCTCCTCGGCGGCGCCCCGACAGGTGGCACAGCCCCGTCCACTCACGACGTAGCCCACCGCGCCGCTAAGCGTCTTGGTCAGGCCGTCGTGGTAGGAGACGAGGGCCAGGTCCATGACCCGCCGTTCAGCTTCGTCGGTGCGCCAGGTCCGGAATATTCGCGACACGGTCGAGGAGAACTGGCGAACCCCATGGTTGGCTTGGCGGGCGTCGGAGTGGGCCCCCAGGAGGGCCGCCCCCAACCCCTCGGCGATACCGTCGACACCGCGAGTAGGGGTGGCGGGGCGCGGTTTCTCGGCGCCGGCCAGCTCGACGGCGGCGGCGTGGCCGGCCGCAAAGCTCTCGGCGGCCAAAATGGTCAGGTCGGCTCGTAGGCGGTCGGCCATCTCCACGGGGGTGGGCTCCCAGTCCGACTCCTTTAGACGCAGCTCTTCGAGAGCCAGGTTCTGTTCATCGGTCAACTGACGCTTGAGCGCCCGCAGGGCTCGATTGGTGATCGGCAGGAGCAGCCGGTCTCGCAGCACGAACGGATCAGGACGAGCCGCCGCGTCGCTGACTTTGGCTTTGGGAGGCGACGGAGCAGGACTCTCGGCGGCGTCCGCCGCCCCGGGTCTCTCGACAGCCGTTCGCTCGGGGGGAGGAGTGGCCTCCCCACCCGCACTCCGCAACCGTTGGAACAGGTCACCGAGGGCGTCGGAGCTGCCCAGAACGGAGGGGGCGTCCACCGGCGGCTCCTGCTCAGGGGGGGGGCCGGCTGGCGCCGTAGTTTGGCGTAGCCGTCGCACCTCGGCCGCCATCTCCATGGCGTCGGGGGGCGCCGGGGGTGCCGAGGCCGGGCCCTTGGGGGGAATGACGCGAATGGTCTCCCCGGGCTCCCAGCCGAGGCCCTCGCCGCCGCGCAAAGGGACCCGCTCTCCCCGCCCAGCATCGGTGGGCTCGGCAAGCATGGACATGTTCAAGGCCGTGCGCCGCTCGTCCAACTCCCCCTCCATCCGACCCAGCGACGCCCGCAGGTTCTCCAGCTCGCCGAGGAGCTCGTCGCGGCGTTGCTCGAGGGCGCGGGCCCGCTCCTGGGCGGACTCTGCCTGCCGGCGGGCCGACTCGATGACCTCGTCGTGGCGGCTGGTCGCCTCGAGACCGAGCCGTTCTGACTCCATCTTGGCTCCCCGCAACAAATCCTCGGCCTCCCGGCGGCCGGCGGCGGTGAGCCGGTGCGCCTCCCTTTCTGCGCTGCCGCGCACGGTGATCGCGTCTCGTTCGGCCGCCGCGCGCATGGCCGCAACTTCGCGTTGCACCGTTTCGAGCATCTCCGCCGAGGTCGTCCAGGCGTCGGCGCGCAGGGCCTCGGCGTCCCCGCTGGCTTGCCGGCGTTCGCCTTCGGCATCGGCCGCTGCTTCGGCCCGCCAGCGAGCTGCGTCGGTAGCGGCTCGGTCGCGCATCGACTCGGCGGCCCGGCGCGACGCCTCCAGCACCTCTCCCACCTCTCGACCGACCGCCGCGAACTCGGCCTGTACGTCCCGGCCGCCCAACTCAGCCAGACGAGCGGCCAACCGGTCGCGTTGTTCGGTCAGGTCTCTCTGGGTGGCGGCCACGTCGGCGAGAAATGCCGAGACCTCGTCTGGATCGAAACCGCGCAAGGAGAGGCGAAAGCGGCGCGCCGACACCTCATCGGGAAGTAATTCCGGCACCCCCCCAAGTTATCAGTAACGGCGGCCCAACCGGCTCAAGCAGCGGGAAGTTGACGCAGGAACGCCAAGGCCTGGCCGAGATCGGCGACCGGAACGATCTCGATGGAGTCGATTCTGGTGGTGAGAGCCTCCTGATAGTTGCCCGCCGGCACCAATACGAACTCTGCTCCGGCGGCCTGCGCCGCCACCACCTTCTGACGCACCCCGCCGATCTCTCCCACCGACCCATCCGAGGAGATGGTCCCGGTACCGGCCACGACGTGGCCGGCGGTGAGGTCCCCTTCCGACAGCACGTCGATGATGGCGAGTGTGTACATCATCCCCGCCGACGGCCCGCCGATGTTGGAGGTGTCGATCTCGATGTCGAAGGGGGGGGCAAGTGTGTGCAGGTTGCGGGTCGTGGCCAGGAACCCGACCATTGGCCGGCCCGGTTGCTCGGTGTGCTCGACCAGGGTCACCTCGACGGTTTCGGTGGACCCCGACCTTTCCAGGCTGATCGAGACCCGATCGCCGATATTCAGGCTCGACAGCAGGTTGGTCAGGTCCGGGGCGAGGTTCACCTCCACCCCGTTTACGGCAGTGATGACGTCACCCACCTGAAGGACGCTGCCGGCCGGGGTCCCTTCGACCAGACCGGCCACCTCCACGCCGTCGCCGGTGAGCGCTACCTCGTAGCCGAGCTCTTCGAGAGCCACCGCCACCGCGGTTGCCTTCGCCTCGTCCATGGCCGTGAGGCCAGCCTGGCGGAAATCCTCGTCTGATTGGCCCTCCGGTCGCACGGCGGTGCGGGCGACCAAATCGACGTGAGGGTCGGTCGCCGCCGCGATCATCTCGTAGACGTTCACCTCCTGAAGCGCGACGGTGAGCATGTAGAGCTCACCGTTGGGGGGATAGACGGTGGCGTCCTCGATCAGAAGGGCATCGACGACATCCCCGATCGGACCGGCGGAGAAGGAATAGAAAGGGAGGGAGATGTTCCAAGCAGCCACCGCCAGCGCCCCGGCGACGAGGATGGCGCCGAGCGCGGCTTTGCACCACTTCGGAATCGGCATCGATCGGAGATGGTAACGAGGCACCGGCTGTACGGGACTCGCCGTCTCTAAGATCACTCCCCCTTAGCTCCGGAGGATCCTTGGCTCAGGCCTACGCCCCCCCCGTGCTGGTTTTCCGACTGCTCTCCCGCAGCCGGGTAACCACATTGCTCGCAGTCCCGACGTTCGCCCTGCTCACGGCCGCCGCCGCCGAGATCGCGATACCGCTGCCATTCACACCGGTCCCCCTCACCGGCCAGACCTTTGCGGTGCTGTTGGCGGGGGCGGCCCTCGGTTGGCGGGCGGGGGCGGCGTCCCAACTGCTCTATGTGGCCCTGGGCGCCATCGGTCTGCCGTACTACGCCGAAGACAAAGGGGGCTGGGAGGTGGTCACGGGGGCCACCGGCGGCTACTTGGTTGGATTCATCGCCGCCGCCGCCGTGGTGGGGTGGTTGGCCGAGCGCAAGCACGACCGCCGCTTCAACACCACCCTCGCCGCTTTCGTCATCGGCAGCTTCGTCATCTACGCCTTCGGAGCGGCCGGCCTCATGTGGCGGGCGGGGATGGACGTCAACGAGGCCATTCTCCTGGGCGTGGTGCCGTTCGTTTTCGGCGACGTCTTGAAGGCGGCGGCGGCGGGGGCCCTCCTACCTGCCACCTGGCGCCTGGTCGGGGACCGGTGAGACCGGGGCTTTTCACGGCCCCACCCACCCCCCTCTCGCGCCGCCTCCCCTCAAATCGCGCCCCCCCCCAAACCCGTTCTGGCGCGCCAAGCCCGACCGATTGGTCGGTGTGTTGTAGCGGGACATAGCTGACA
>CAYUKI010000101.1:5651-7706 GCA_964445235.1 uncultured Acidimicrobiia bacterium
CGACCTATAGGTCGGAGTTGGCGCGCCAGAACGGGGTTCTGTCCCCCAGAACAGGTCCTTGGCTAACCCGTCGACACCTCTACGACCTAGGCCTCGCCGAGGTAAGCCTTGATCACGTCGGGGTTGCGCTGGATCTCGGCGGGTGGCCCCTCGGCGATCTTCACGCCGAAGTCGAGCACCATCACTCGGTCGGCGATGTCCATAACCAATCCCATGTCGTGCTCTACGAGGATCATGGCGATCCCCAACTCATCGCGGATGTCGAGGATGAAGCGGGCCATGTCCTCGGTCTCCTCCAGGTTCATGCCGGCCACCGGTTCGTCGAGGAGCAGGAGGCGCGGCTCCATCGCCAGGGCCCGACCCAACTCAACTCGCTTCTGGACGCCGTAGGGCAGCAGACCCACCGGATACTTGCGCCACTGCTCGATCTCCAAGAAATCGATGATGTCCTCCACTTTGGACCGATTGGCGAGCTCCTCGTTCCTCGCCTTCCCCCACCACACGGCTCCGGCCAGTGGTCCGGTCTTCATGCGGACGTGGCGCCCGGTGAGGATGTTCTCGAGAGCGGTCATGTGCGGGAACAAGGCGATGTTCTGGAAGGTCCGAGCGATCCCCAACTCGGCGGTTTGGTTGGGTTTGGAGTCCATGATCGAGCGGCCCTCCCAGAGGACGTCGCCCTCTTGGGGTCGGTAGACCTGGTTCAGGCAGTTGAAGATCGAGGTCTTCCCGGCCCCGTTCGGTCCAATTATGGCGAACAGCTCGCCCTCGTCGACATGGAACGAAACCCCATCGATGGCCCGCACGCCCTTGAAGAAGAGGCGAACCTCGCGCACCTCGAGGAGATGGCTCACGACAGCCACCGCTTCCGGCGCTTGTAGTGCTTGACGTCGCGGAACGATTTCTTCGCGCCCTCCCCACGCAGACCAAGGTAGAACTCCTGCACGTCCTCGTCCTTGAGCAGCTTTTCGGGGGCGCCGTCCATGACCATTTTCCCGTTCTCCATCACATACCCATGCTGAGCGATGGAGAGGGCCATGGTGGCGTTCTGCTCGATGAGCAAGACCGCCGTCCCCTGCCGGTTGATGTCGACGATGATTTCCTTTATCTGCTGGACGAGTTTGGGAGCCAGACCGAGCGACGGCTCGTCGAGGATCAGCAGCTTGGGGTGGGTCATCAGCGCTCTGCCGATCGCCAGCATCTGCTGCTCCCCACCCGACAAATAGCCGGCGACGGACTTCCGCCGCTCGGCCAGGAGGGGAAACAGCTCGATGACCCGGTCGTAGGCATGGCCGACCGTCTTGCGCCCTTTGGTCGTGAAGGCCCCCGCCCGCAGGTTTTCCTCGACCGTCAGCTCGGCGAAGATCCGCCGGCCCTCCATGACCTGGCGGATCCCCATCGAGACGATGTCGGCCGGGTCCCGATGAGTGATGTCGGTGCCTTCGAAGACCACCGAGCCTTTGGTGATGTCACCCTCGTGAAAGTCGAGCAGACCGGTTATGGCGCGCATTGCGGTGGTCTTGCCGGCCCCGTTGGCCCCGAGCAACGCCACGATCTGGCCGTCCGGCACCTCGAGGGAGATGCCTCTCAGCACCAGGATCACGTCGTTGTAGACCACCTCGAGGTTGGAAACGGAAAGCATTCACCTCACCGTCCGGCCGTTAGGCAGAACCCGGGTACGAGACGAAACGCGTTGGTCGAACCAAACAGGGGGGGGGAAGACCCCCCCCCTGGTTGGTGGTCAAATCAGCCTTCCAGCTTGTAGCAGGCGCCGGTGAACTCATAGGCGGCGGCAATGTCGGAGGTGAAGAAGTCCTCCACCATGGTGGTGCCGCTACCGCCGGCGTCGAGGTCGGCCGGGTCGGGCCGGAACATCAGCGATTGCCGCTGGAGCCGGTCATTGGGCTCGCCGACATAGGTCTCGGCGGGGCCGATGCCTCCAAAGTCGACGTTCTCCAGGCTCTTGGCGGCGGCGACGACGCCGGCCTGGGTCAGGTCGCCGTTGTCGTACGCCTTCTGGAGGGCGGCATGCAGTATGGAAGCCTCGACGAAGCCCTC
>CAYUKI010000102.1:0-7704 GCA_964445235.1 uncultured Acidimicrobiia bacterium
CGCCACCTGTTGGTGAACGCCGTCGACCATGGCATCGAAGCGCCCGTCCAGCGGTCGGCGGCCGGGAAATCCCCCACCGGCACGGTGTCCCTGCACGCCCAGATCGTCGGCAATCGTCTGGTCGTGACGGTGGCCGATGACGGTCAAGGCATCGACTGGCAAGAGGTGGCTGTCGCCGCCGCCGCCAGCGGGCGGAGCACCGACGATCTGGATATCAGCGCCCACCTCTTCGCCCCCGGTTTCTCGACGGTCATCACCGCCAACGACTTCAGCGGTGACGGGATGGGGCTGGCTGCCGTTGCCGAGGTGGTCGAACGGCTCAACGGGGGGATCCGGCTGGAAAGCAAGCCCGGGCAGGGCACCACCGTGGTGGTTACCGTCCCGGCCTCGTTGGCCCTTCAGAACGTGCTGCTGGTGAAGTCCTGCGGCCAGAAGTGGGGTCTCCCCGACACCGCCGTCCTCGCCCACTTCCCCGTGGCTCATGCCGAACTGCGAGCCGGTGATGACCGGATGGAGTTGTGGTACCAGGGCGAGGCCGTTCCTATCGCCTCCCTCGCCTCCGTCCTCGGAGTGCACGACCCGGAAGCGGCTACCGAAGTGGTGCTCCTCGCCACTCGCACCGGGACGGTCGCCATCACCGTTCCCGAGGTGATAGGTCGGCGGCGGGTGGCAGTCAAGGGTCTCGGTCCGATTCTCAGCGGCGCGCCGCACCTGTCGGCGGCAGCGGTCCTGGGGGGAGGCGAGGTGGTGGTGGTCGTAGAGCCGAACCAGGTCGGCGATCGGGCCAGGCGTCTACCCACTCCCAAGGTCGTCCGCCCCCGCATTCTCATCGTCGACGACTCCCGGGGAGTCCGACAGCTGATCGGCGCCACCTTGTCCAGCAAGGGATTCGAAGTCATGGTGGCCGCCGACGCCGGCGAAGCCGCCCGCGTCTTGTCCGAACACAAGGTTGACGCCATGGTTGTCGACTATTCGATGCCGGGTTCAGACGGCGTCGAGTTGGTGCGTAGGCTCCGCGAGGGTCGCTATTCGCTGCCCATAATCATGGTCTCGAGCGTGGCCGATACCGTCGATCAGGCCCGCGCCTGGGAAGCCGGCGTTGACGCCTATCTGGACAAGTTCGACCTTCGTAAGGGCGCACTCGCGGCAACTCTCAAGTCCCTTCTCGAGATGCGCGGCGGCGGGGAGCGTGCCCGATGAGGATCCTTCTTGCCGATGACAGCGCGGTCATCAGGGTCGCGGTCTCCTCGCTCCTGGCCCGCGAAGGACACGAGGTCATCGTCGCCGAGGACGGTGTCGAGGCGATCCAGCGCTTCTACGAAAACCCCCCAGGCTTGGTCCTGCTCGACATCCAGATGCCCAAGGTGTCCGGCTACCTGGTCTGTCGCCTGATCAAGGAAGACTGGTCGGTCGCCAACACACCGGTGCTCATGTTGACCGCCCGCGACACCGCCGAAGATCGCTACTGGGCGGACAAATCGGGAGCCGATGGGTACCTGACCAAGGAGAACCTGGGGGAGGGCTTGCTGGGGGCCATCAGGTCGGCCGATGCCTCCCGGGCCCTCACCGCTCTCTCCGGCCATCAGGTGGCCGGCCATTCTATCGACCAAGTCGAGGTGCTCTCTCGAGTCGTCACGCTGCTCGACCGCAAACTCTTCGAGACCACCATCGTCAACGACATCGTGACGATGACGACCCAGCCCGGAGACGTGGGGGCCGCTATCGGGGAGGCGCTGACCATTCTGCGTCGCTTTGTCGAGTACGACCTGGCCGGCCTGGTCATCGCCGCCGACCGCCTGTTGGTGGTCCGACCCGACCGACTCGTCGGAGATAGGGCTCTGGAGCGTTTCAAGGTGCTGACAGCCGGTCAGCTCCATTTGCAGGGAGCGACCGCCGTGGCGACCGATGACCTGGTCGTCCAGAAAGTGGAAACCGACGGCGCAAGAGTTGTCGAAGATTTCGAGACCGAGGATTGGCAGTCCTACTTCGGGCTCGGCCTCCGAGTCCGCGGTGAGCTGATCGGTGTGATGGCTCTGGCGGCGGCTAGGCCGGGGGCCTTCACCCCACAGGTGGCTCGGACCCTCCGGCTGATCGAAAACCCCGTCGCCACGGTGGTGTACGCCGCTCTCCATCATCAAAAGGCTCTGCAGGAGGAGGCCCGGATGAGCCTGACGGCACTGTCGGAGAAGGTCAACTAGTGCACCGTCTGGGAAATAATCGTGGGGTCTCGCCGGCCACAGAGCACTAGACGGAGGAAGTCCAGCCACGGCTTGCTCTTCTCGCGATCGGCCCCGGCAGGGGAACGACTGGGAGGAAACCCCAGCTTGCCCGGCGGGGCGCAAAACACTCAGGACGGCTCAGCAGCCAGCCGATCATTGACCAGACCAGCAGGGGCCGCTCGTGACCGATCTCATTGCAGCCGGCGTGATGTTCTCAGCTCTCACCTTGGTGGTGTGGAGCGTTCTTCGAACACGTCGCTGGAAGGATCGCGCTGAGGATGCCGAGCGATCCGCCACCGAAGCCCAAGAGCTGAAGAACGACTTCGTAGCGATGGTCACTCACGAGCTCCGGACGCCGTTGACCTCGATCCATGGATTCGCCGAGACCCTCCTCGAGTCGTGGAACGAGCTCAGCGCCGACGAGATCCAGGAGTTCCTCACCATCGTCGCCAAGCAATCGTCGTATCTCGGCGACCTGGTCGAAGACGTGCTGGTGATCCCCCGTCTCGAAGCTGGTCGACTGCGGTTCTACCCCGAGTACATCGATCTGGGGGCGGTGGTGTCCCAGACCACCAACATGTTGTTCCCCTCTGGCACCCGGCGGCACGCGGCCGTCACCATCCCGGCCGGCCTGGAGGTGTGGGCCGACCCGCGCCGCGTGCAACAAGTGGTCCGCAACCTCTTGGAGAACGCTCGTAAGTACGGTGGCGATCAGATACTCGTCGACGGCTTCGGCATGGGAAGCCAATACGTGATCATCATCTCCGACAACGGCCCAGGCATACCCGAGGAGTCGATCCGTACGATCTTCGAGAACTTCGAGCAATTGTCTAAGGGGGGTGGCCGCACCGCCACCGGACTCGGCCTCGGCCTGCCGATTGCCCGGCGTCTGGCGCGGGCCATGGGTGGCGAGGTCTGGCTGGAGCGCCGCTTCCCGACCGGAAGCCGCTTCTGCTTCTCGGTGAGCGCCCGGCGGCCGACCCCGGAGGGGGAGGCGCCAGAGATCACACTCGACGTGGAGACAGATCAACCCGCCGGAATTGCGCGGGTGTGATTCGAGTCTGAACCGGCGGGTACCATCCCGGGGGTGTGGTTCCCCGACGACGTCCCCACCGAATCTCCGCTGTTCGCCGACCTCAACCCCGTCCAGCGTGAGGCGGTGGCTGCTACCGAGGGGCCGGTACTGGTGGTGGCGGGAGCAGGATCGGGGAAGACCCGCGTCCTCACCTACCGCATAGCCCATCTGATCAGGGACCTGCGGGTTCCCCCCGCCGCCATCCTCGCGATCACCTTCACCAACAAGGCCGCCGACGAGATGCAGGCTCGGGTCGGCCAGTTGGTGGGCGGCGCCGTGAAAGCCATGTGGGTTTCCACCTTCCATTCGGCCTGTGTGCGCATCCTCAGGCGAGAGGTGTCGAGGCTCGGCTACCGGTCGTCGTTCTCCATCTACGACGAGGGCGACTCGATGCGGCTGCTCGGAATGTGCCTGCGGGATCTCGATCTGGACCAGAAGCGGTTTCCGATTCGAGGTCTCAAAGGCGCCATCTCCAAGGCCAAGAACGAGTTGGTCGACTATGAGAGTTTCGCTTCCCAAGGCACCGGGTTCTATCACGAGCAGGTCGCCGATGTTTACCGCCTCTATCAGCAGCGGCTGTTGGAAGGCTCGGCGATGGACTTCGACGATCTGTTGATGATCACCGTCGAGTTGTTCGGGGCCTTCCCAGAGGTGCTGGCCCACTATCAGGACAAGTTCCGCTACGTCCTGGTCGACGAATACCAAGACACCAATCGGGCCCAATACGTGATCGTCCGAGAGTTGACTGCCAAGAATCGAAACTTGTGCGCGGTTGGCGATCAGGACCAGTCCGTCTATGGGTTCCGGGGGGCCGACATCCGCAACATCATGGAGTTCGAGAACGACTACCCCGATGCCCGGGTCATCGTTCTGGATCAAAACTACCGGTCGACCGAGACGATCCTCGGTGCTGCCAACGGGGTGATCTCCAACAATCCTCGGCGGCCGAAGAAACACCTGTGGTCGGACTTGGGCCAGGGCGAGCCGGTGATTCGTTTCGAGGGCGAAGACGAACACGACGAGGCCGGGTTCGTGGCCGACGAGCTGGACCGACTCGAGGAGGAGGGTTTCAATCGCTCCGACGTCGCGGTGTTTTATCGCACCAACGCCATGTCCCGGGTGCTGGAGGAGGTGCTCGTGCGCCGTGGCATCCCCTACCGGGTGGTCGGGTCGGTCCGGTTCTACGAGAGGAAGGAGATCAAGGACGCCCTCGCCTACCTCAAGGTCCTCGTCAACCCCGACGACCAGGTAGCGGTCAAGCGGGTCGTCAACGCCCCCAAGAGGGGTATCGGCGATACGACCCTCGGACACCTGGACCGCTTCGCCCAACGAGAGGGGATCAGCTTCTTTTCGGCGCTGGAGCGGGCCGCCGAGGTTGGACAGCTCAACGCCCGAGCGGTGCGCCAGATCAAGGAGTTCCTGGCCACCGTCGAGGTTCTGACTGCCCGGCTCGAGGAGGGCGGCGTGAAGGCGGCGCTCGAATCGGTGCTGGCCGACACCGGGTACATCGCGGAACTGGAGAGCGAGCGCAGCATCGAGGCCATGGGTCGAGTCGAGAACCTGCGGGAGTTGGTCGGGGTGGCCGAAGAGTTCGAGAAGGCGGGCGAGGGATCAGTGGTGGGGGGGGAGGATTGGGATGGAATTCCCAACCAACGCCGGCTCGAACTGCTCCTCGAACAGACGAGCCTCGTCTCTGAGACCGACGAGCTGGAGGAGGGGAGTGGAGCCGTGACCCTGATGACCCTCCACAACGCCAAGGGTCTCGAGTTTCCGGTGGTGATCATCGTCGGGATGGAAGACGGAGTGTTCCCTCACATGCGGTCGCTCGCCGATCCCGACGAACTGGAGGAGGAGCGGCGCCTCTGTTACGTCGGCATCACCCGGGCACAACAGCGCCTCTACCTGACCAATGCCTGGAGCCGGATGCTGTTCGGCGGATCGAACCACAACCCCCCCTCCCGCTTTCTCACCGAGATACCCCCCGGGTTGCTCGAGAAGGCAGGGAAGCGGGTTCGAGATCACCGCAGCGAAAAGGGGGTGGTCGCCCCCCAGGAAACGATCCTCGAGCTCGGCCCGGGGGACCGGGTACGCCACGACAAGTGGGGTTCGGGCACGGTCCGCGAGGTGATCGGTAGGGGCGACCGGGCCGAGGCGGTGGTCTGGTTCGACACCGAAGGCAAAAAGCGCCTCCTCCTCGCCTGGGCCCCCCTGTCCCGAGCCTGACCAGGCTCAACCCCGAACCCAGGGTTCTGGCACGTCCCCAGTACTACCCAGGGCCCACAGATGAACCGTGGGTCAGCCAAGCGTCGGTAAGACACCAGCCGAGACCGACTTCGGCCTCGGATGGACCGCGGCTCTTCCTCCTCAAGCCCCGGCCATCACCTGACGTTTACGGTCGAGGTCGGCCCACAATTCGCGGAAGCTCTTCACGAACTTCTCGACGCCCTCTCGTTCTAACACCGCCACCACATCGGCATAAGGGACACCGACCCTCTCCAGATCGGCGAGGGTTTGGCGGGCGGCGTCGATGTCCTCGTCGTCGAACGGCGCCGGTTTCGAAGGGCCGTGGTCCTGGTAGGCGTCGATTGTCTCAAGCGGCATCGTGTTGACCGTGTCGGGCGCCACCAGCGTGTCGACATACAACGTGTCCCGGTAGGTCGGATTCTTGGTCGAGGTCGAGGCCCAGAGCGGTCGCTGGAAGCGGGCGCCCCGGGCCGTGAGTGCCTTCCCCCGGTTCCCTCCGAGGATGTCCCCGAAGAGCCCGTAGGCCACCCGGGCATTGGCGACGGCCGCCTGGCCGCGCAGGGAGAGAGCCCGTTCGCCACCTATCGCCTCAAGGCGCTGGTCGACTTCGGTATCGACTCTCGACACAAAGAACGAGGCCACCGATGCCACCGTCCGGAGGTCGCCACCGGTTGCTGCGAACCCCTCCAACCCGTCCAGCCATGCCGCCATCACTTCCCGATACCGGTGCAAGGAGAATATGAGGGTGACGTTGATCGAGATCCCTTCGGCCAGCGCTCCCCGAATGGCCGGGAGCCCCTCGGCGGTGGCGGGGATCTTCACCAATAGGTTGGGTCGATCGATTCGCTTCACCCATTCGCGGGCCTCGGCGAGGGTGGCTTCGGTGTCCGCAGCCAGTTCCGGGGAGACCTCAACGGAAACGAAACCATCTCTACCTTCGGTCTCCACGAACACTTTCCGGAGGACATCCGCCGCCTGCTGGATGTCGCGGGTGATCAGGGCCGCATAGATCTCGTCGGTGGAGGCATCCCGCTTCGCCATTTCGCCGAGGAGGTCGTCGTAGTCGGTGCTCTTGGTGATTGCGGAGGCAAAGATGGTCGGATTCGAGGTGACGCCGCTTACCGTGTCGTGGCGAACCCGTCGAGCCAGTTCGCCGGTCTGCAGCATCGAACGCGATATTTGATCGGACCACACGCTGACTCCGGCAGCATGCAAAGCATGGAGGTTGCTCATGGGCGAAACCCTACTCCGGCCGACGGCGTTCAAGAATGGCCCGACCCGGCCCTGCCACTAACCTCCTCCGACCATGTCGCGCCGAATCCTCGTTGCCAAACCGGGGTTGGACGGTCACGACCGGGGCGCCAAGGTGATCGGGCGAGCTCTCCGCGATGCCGGCCATGAGGTCATCTACACCGGGCTCCATCAGTCACCCGAACAGATAGTGGAGGCGGCCCTCCAGGAGGACGTCGACGCGGTCGGGCTGTCCTCGCTGTCTGGAGCCCATCTGACCCTGTTTCCGCGCGTCGTCGACCTGTTGAGATCACGAGGCGCCGGCGAGATAGTCGTTTTTGGAGGCGGAGTGATTCCCGACGCCGACGTCGAGATCCTGCGCCAGGCGGGTGTGTCCGCCATCTTCACCCCCGGCACCTCGTTGGCGGAGATCATCGCTTGGGTCGAGTCCAACGTGCCGGACCGGGGGCCGGCTGCCTCATTCGAAGAAGAGGGCTGATGAAGATTCACGAATACCAGGCCAAACAGCTGCTTTCTGCCCGCGGTGTGGCCATACCCAGCGGTCGGGTGGCTCTCACCGTCGACGAGGCGGTGGCCGCGGTTGATCCCCTCATCGAAGAATCCGGCACCCCGATTGTGGTGGTCAAGGCGCAAATTCATGCCGGCGGTCGTGGGAAGGGTCGGTTCAAAGAGCACCCTGAACTGGGAGGCGTCAAGGTGGTCAGCGCCGGCGCCGGCGGCGGGCTCGCCTCGGCCGAGGAAGGCGTCCGGCAGGCGGCCTCGCAGATGCTCGGATCCACCCTCGTGACGGTGCAGACCGGTCCAGCAGGTAAGCAAGTCAACCGTCTCTATGTCGAGCAGGGCATCGACATCGATCGCGAGCTGTATCTGGCGGTGCTGCTCGACTGGGCCGTCTCGCGCAACGTTGTCATGGCC
>CAYUKI010000103.1:0-7686 GCA_964445235.1 uncultured Acidimicrobiia bacterium
GAGAGCACGACCAGACGGCGAGCCCGTTTCGACCAGACCCTCCCATATCTACAGCATTCAAAGAAGGAGCCATCCCTATGTCCAACTATCGATTCGAAACGCTTCAGGTCCACGCGGGTCAAGAGCCGGCGCCGGGAACCAACGCTCGGGCGGTACCCATCTACCAAACCTCTTCGTATGTATTCGAGGACTCGGACCACGCCGCCCGGCTGTTCGGCCTTCAGCAATTCGGGAACATCTACACCCGCATCATGAACCCCACCACCGATGTGTTCGAGCGCCGGGTGGCAGCACTGGAGGGGGGCGTCGCGGCGGTGGCCACCTCGTCGGGTCAGGCGGCTCAACTGCTGGCCCTCACCACGCTGGCGCAAGCCGGGGACGAGATTGTCTCGACCTCGTACCTGTACGGAGGCACCTACAACCAGTTCAAGGTGACCTTCCCCCGACTCGGCATCAAGGTCAAGTTCGTCGAGGGTGACGATCCCAAAGACTTCGAGAACCTGATCACCGACAAGACCAAGGCTCTCTACTTGGAATCGATCGGCAACCCGCAGTACAACGTTCCCGATTTTCGAGCGATCGCCGACATCGCCCACAGCCACGGGATCCCACTCGTCGTCGACAACACCTTCGGCGCGGCCGGGTACCTGGTCCGACCCATCGAACATGGCACCGACGTGATAGTGGCGTCGGCCACCAAATGGATCGGCGGCCACGGCACCTCGATCGGCGGGGTGATCGTCGATTCGGGCAAGTTCGACTGGCGGAACGGCAAGTTCCCGATCTTCACCGAGCCGGCCCCTGGGTACCACGGGCTCAATTTCGCCGAGGTGTTCGGGCCCGACGGTCCGTTCGGAAACATCGCCTTTGCGATCCGGGCCCGGGTCGAAGGCCTCCGCGACCTCGGCGCCTGCTTGTCTCCTTTTAACTCCTTCTTGTTCCTCCAGGGGCTGGAGACACTCTCCCTACGGGTACAGCGCCACAACGACAACGCCCTCGAGCTGGCCAAATGGCTCGAGAAACATCCGCAGGTGACCTGGGTGAGCTACACGGGGCTGCCCAAGCATCCGTCCTACGCACTCGCCAAGAAGTACCTCCGCAACGGGTTCGGATCGGTCCTCTCGTTCGGGATCGTCGGTGGATACGAGGCGGGCAAGCGGTTCATCGACCATGTACAACTGGCGAGCCACCTCGCCAACGTGGGCGACGCCAAGACCTTGGTGATCCATCCGGCCTCGACAACCCACCAACAGCTCTCCGAGGAGGAGCAGCGAACCACCGGCGTCACCGCCGACCTGGTCCGGATATCGGTGGGCATCGAGCACATCGAAGATATCAAGGAGGACATCGATCAGGCTCTCCAAGCTGTGAGCTGATACTCGGCCGGCGGCGGTCCCCTCGGTACCCTGCTCGTCATGGACAAGTCGGCGGCTGCGGACGGCACACCACCGTCCGATCAAAAGCGTCTGCTTCATCAGGCCGAGCAGGGCCAGCCGCCCGTCTCGCTTGCATGGGAAGACCTCGACTCGGCCCTGGCGGGGCAGGGTTGGGTGTGGCTGGACATCGAACGCCCATCACCGGAAACCGTCACCGGGCTGGCCGGTCGCTTCGAGTGGGACGCCCTCACCGTCGAGGACGTGCTGGACGATGCCCCGTTGTCGAAGTTCGCCGACTACGACGATCACGTTTTCGTGGTGCTACACGCTCTGGCCCGGGGCGGCTCGCGTGTGACCACGGTGGAGGTCGACGCGTATCTATCCGCCCGGATGCTGGTCACTCTCCGCCATGACGGAATCGCCGAGATCGACGCTTTGTGGAAATCGGTGGCCAGCCAGACTCGAGTATCGGGCCCCGACACGCTGTTGGCCCAAGTGGCGGACGCCGTCTGCAGCGGCTATCTGCCGGTGGTGGGGGGTCTGGATGACCGCATCGACGTGTTGGAGGAACAGGCCATCAAGGCCGAGCCGGTGGTGGTACCGGCGGTGCAGGCGTTGCGGCACGACCTCACGATCTTGCGTAGGTATCTGGCTCCCCAGCGCGAGGTACTCCTGGCTCTGGCTAGGGAAGGAGCCACCACCCAGATCCAAAGGCGCGCCCGCCAGCGTTTTGCCGATGTCTACGAACAGGTCCACCGTGCGGTGGAATCCCTCGACGGCAGCCGGATCGTTCTCGCCTTCATACACGAGACATACCGGAGCGCCGTGGCCGAAGACATGAACAGGGTGATGAAGGTCCTCACGGTGTTTTCGGCGATCCTGTTTCCGCTCACTCTGATCGCCGGGATCTACGGCATGAACTTCGCCAACATGCCCGAACTCCAATGGCCCCGCGGGTATTTCTCCATATTGGGTTCCATGGTGGCGGTGGCAGTCGCGCTCTGGATCTGGTTCGTCCGAGCCGGGTTCATCGGCGGACCCAAGCTTCGAGACCTGCCAAGAACGGTCGGGTTGGGACTGCTCTCGGTGGCGACCCTTCCGGTGCGAGGACTTTCGGCGGTGGTGCGATCGGTGGGAGGGATCGTCGAAGGCGGAAATTCCGACGTCGAAGTAACCTCACCCGATTGATAGATCAACTGCGATAACAACGGCGGGTAGGGCAAACACGGCGCCCAGTGGGTGGATCAGTGCGGCGACCAGTGGGGCGACGCCCGGCTGGGTGGTCAGCGAGGGCACGTGGTCCCCTCGGCCGATCGCGTCCCTTGTCACCACGGTTCTCGCCCACGGGTTGCCCGTGCTCTCCCTGCTCGCCGCCGGGATTTTCGTCATTGCCACCGGTCGCTGGGTGGCGGGCTGGTTCCTCGCCCTTGCTCTGTTGGCGGTGTGTTGGACCACCCGCCTCTGGCTGCTGTCTTGGGCAACGACTCTCCGCATCGAGATGCAGTTTCCCAACTCGGCTCCCCCCCGGCCGCTGGTAGCGGCGCGGGTGGCATTTAGCCGCAGAGTCCGCGAGCGTCTTTCGGCTCCTCAAGGCGAAAACGTTGCCGAGGCGGCCTGCCGCCTCGTCACGGCAGCCCTGATCGCTGACCGCACTAGATGGGGAGGCCAGGCAGTTCGAGTGGGAGGGCTTTCCCACGTCGTAGCCAGTCATCTGCACTGGGGGGAAACGGACCGATCCGGGGTCTGGTGGGCAGCCCTGTCCTGTGATCTTGGAACTCTCGGTCGGGAGGAACAACCGGATGAATCGGAAACGGCGTCGCATGCGCTGGCCAGCGTCGAACTCCTTCGGCCTCTTGCGCTTTGGCTGAGAGGATGGATCCGGGCAGTAGCCGAACACCACGAGCTTTGGTCGGGAGCCGGCGGCCCGGCCGGTCTGGCCACCGAGAGCATCCACCCGGGAGCGCGGCTGCTGGCCATCGCCGCGGAATACGACCAGCTCACCTCCGGGAGCAAGATGTCGCCCGCCCAAGCCAAGGCCGACCTGCTCAGAACGGCTACCTGGCAGTTCGACCCCAACATGGTGGAGATTTTCAATTCCCTGCCTTTGGACCTCCTGCGCAGGTCGACCGGGGGTCTCTTCGCTGGCTGGCGGACCCTGGGACGCTGGCTGGCGGTGCCGGTTCTGCTCTTGGTAGTGGGGACTGCCGCTTTCGCCAGCCTGTCGAAGGATCGACCCACCGAGGTGGCCGGTATCAGCTTGACCCGAACCGCCACGACAACGACCGATGGAGCGACCACGACAGCGGTCGCGGCCGGGGTCACCCTAACCACCAACGCGATCTCTGGTGGGCCGCTGCTTGCAGACGACCGGGCCACCACCTTCGAAGACATCGCGGTGCTGATTGCAGTCGCCGCCAACGATGCCATCGCTAACCCCGATGCGGCGACGCTACGGGTAGCGGTGGCACCAAGGCACGGTTCGGCCGTCGTTAGCGCCACCAAGATCAGTTACACGCCGGCCCCCGACTTCACGGGAAACGACTCGTTCCAGTATGAATTGTGCAGCGTCGATGGACCTTGCGGGCGGGCAACGGTGCGGATCACCATCTCCTCAGTCGACGACCCGCCGGGAGCCGGCACCATTGGACTGATGGTCCTGGAAGACCAAGTGCAGTTCTTCGCCCCGACTGCCACCGACCCGGAGGGCGAGAAGCCCATCTGCTCGATCACGCTTGCTCCTACTCACGGTGCTGCGTCGGTTGCCGCCGACTGTTCCTCGGCCAGTTACCGACCGTTTCTCGACTACAACGGGGCCGACCGTTTCGAATACTCGGTAGCCGCCTCCGGCGCCGCCACCATTGGAACCGTCGAGATCATCGTCGCCGCGGTCAACGACCTTCCCATAGTCCGCGACATCGTCCTTGGCCTCGATGAAGACACCACCCGCACCTTCGTACCGACGATCACCGATCCCGACAACGGTGCGCACCAATGCCGGATCGTCCGCTCCCCCCAACACGGCACCGCTGTGATCACGGCCGGTTGTTCAACGGCCTCCTATACGCCCTCGTCCAACTTCGCCGGGGGCGATGCGTTCCTGATCTCGATCGACGACGGGTCAGGAACGGTGCAAGCCGAGGTGAACGTGATCGTCACCGCGATCGACGATCCACCCGTGGCGGCCCCCATGCTGTTGTCAACCAAGGCGGCTCAGGCGGTCAGCTGGATCCCGGCGGTCTCGGACCCCGACTCGACGGCGCTCTCGTGCTCCATTCCCGTCGCCCCCAAGCACGGCGTGGCGACCGTTACTCCCGCATGCACGGTTGGAACTTACGTTCCAACGAACGGATACTCCGGGGCCGACGCATTCACCTACCGGGTATCGGACGGACACAGCTCTGCCGTCGCCACCGTGTCGGTGACCGTCGGAAAGGGCGAGGCTCCGGTGGCCCTGCCGGTGGCCGTCGCGACCACTGCGGGGACGAGTGTCGCATGGTTGCCGCAGGTGTCCGACCCCGACACCACGAGTCTTACGTGTTCGATATCGGTGGCGCCCACCAACGGGGTTGCCACCGTCATGGGCGATTGTTCCGCCGGAACGTACGCCTCAGTTGCCCAGTTTGCGGGCGTCGATACGTTCACCTACCGCGTGAGCGACGGGACCTCCGCAGCCACCGCCTTGGTCACCGTCACCGTGGCGGCGGTGAACCAGCCGCCGGTAGCCGGCGGGGGCACGCTTGTCGCCCTCGAGGACGGAGGTCCCGCTTCGTTCCTACCTGTCATTACCGACGTCGACGACGCCACGTTCACGTGCACCATCTCGACCCCGGGCCAGCATGGTGCGGCGGTGTTAGCAGCCGACTGCAGCGGCGGAAGCTACACACCGGTCGCCAACTACTTCGGAGGAGACACTTTCGCCTTCCAGGCCTGCGATGGAGGAGGCCTCTGCGACACCGGGACCTTCTCGGTGACGGTGACGCCGGTCAACGATGCACCGACGGCGGGTAACGTCTCGATCGTGGCGACGCCAGGTTCCAAGGTGACCTGGCTCCCCGTGGTGGCCGATGTCGACGATGACGAGCTGACCTGCCAAATCATCGCCCAACCCCAAAACGGGTCCGTGACCGTGGAGTCTGACTGCTTGGCGGGCGAATTCAGCGCAGGCGTTGCCGGCGTTTATACCTTCACATACGAGGTGCGCGATGGTTCACTCACGGACACTGCCGTTGGTTCGGTGACTGTGGCCTAGGCGGATAACGCGGAGTGGACCTGTTCGAAGTGGCCTTGGTTGTGGTCCGGGGCGTCGAGGTAGGACCAACCGAGTCTCCACATTGAGCGGCGGGAACCCACGAACAGCTCGGGTAGGCCGCCCAACATCGCCAGAGTGGCGTTCTGAGCACGGCAGAACTCGTCTACCAAGGAGCCGGCGCTTGGATGGCTGGCCGCCACCGACGACACCTGTAGCATCGAATTGCCGTAGTCGCCGTCGTAAAACGGTTCGCCCCCGGCCACGAGGCTGACCACCCAGAGCTGTTGGTACTGCTCGCCGATGAGCAGGTGGGCCACGACTTCCTTGGCGTTCCAGGCTTCTGGCTCCCGGCGGCGATTGGCCTCTTCTTCCGACCGGTTCTCGAACAGCGACCGGAGGGTGGTTTCGGCGGTGGCATAGGTCCGGACAGCCAGATCCACCAAGCCGCTCCGGTCGAGGGGCACTTGCCGTGTGGGTCGCCCGGATAGGGGGAGTTCGGCCACCTCGCGGCGCCCGTCTCGGAAGAACTCGATTTCGACGGCGTCCCCGGCCAGGTGTCCCGAAAGGGCAACACCGATGGACGACCAGCTGGTCAGCTTCTTTCCGCCTAGGCGGGTCAAGACGTCACCCTTGCGAAAACCCGCCGCCGCCGCGCCCATGCCTTCCACCACGTTGTCAAGAAGGATCCCGCGGTCGGTGCCGAGACCGAGCCGGGCGTTCTGCTCGGCGTTCACCGGCCCGTCCAAGAGAACTCCGAGCATCGGACGTCGTGTGATGCGCAGATCTTCTCCGGTTTCCAGCACGGAAGCCAGGTTCTCGAGTGACCGCTTCCAGAACCGCCGCCGCCCCTTAGAGGGATCTTCAATGGTGACGATGGTCCCTTCACTGACCGGCTTCCACTTGATATCGACGGCCTGCGCCTTGCCGTCGACCTGCCAGGAGAGGCGGCGGTCGGTCAGGCGACGAAACGAACCGGCGATGTAGGTGCCGTCGTTCCAAGCCAGATACAGCCTTCCGCCCTTTTCGGGGGTGGCGAGAGCCAGGTCGGCCAGCCACTCCCGCAATGCTGTCGAGTTGGTGAAGGCGTAGCAGACTTGGTCGGGTTCGGCGGCGATGGTGCGAGCGACTCGGCTCATGTCAGACGATCCCGCCAACGAGGGCTCCCGCTACCAGGATCACCAGATAGGCAACCAGCCCCCCCCCAACGAAGGTGAGCCGCTGCCAGCCCGGTATGGGCGACCGCCCGAACAGGTAGTAGAGGATCACCCCGAGGAACGGAACCAAAAGGATCACGGCGATCCAGGCGATGGTGCCGATTCGGGACAGGTCGGTCCGACGGGCCAGATCCCACAGGGCGATGGCGACCCAGGCGGCGTAGAGCACGAAAGGAAGGAAGTAGGCGTAGAGCCCAAAGAACACCGAGGTGGCGGAACCAAGCAGCACTCCGAACAAGGTTATTCCTTTCGTTTGGTCGACGGCCATTCCGTCCGGTATGGCGGGCGTAAAGATCTTGGCGAGGTCGGGGCGGGCGGCGGCAAACACCTCCACCGCCGGTACGACCGGGGCTTCGGCGCCGCCCGGCATCTGGGGAAGGTCGGGAGGTTTGGGGGCCGAGCCCACCGGGTTGTCGGGTCGCCAGGAAAGCCCATCCTCGGCGATGCGACCTAGTTGCTCCGTCGACCCGCCCAACTCGAACAGCACCGGAAACCTCACACCTTCACAGCCCTGGAACCATTCGATGCCTACCGGGAGGGAGCTGTCGAAAGTGTTGTCGGAGAAACAGTTGCCCCGACCAGCCGGTCCGGCCAGCGCCAGGTCGGCCCGGCCGGAGCCATCGATGAGATTGTCGATGATTCGGTTGCCGGAGCTCATCCAAAACTTCTTGTCGAGGTTGGGAGTCACGGCGATCCCCGACACCGCGTGGTTGAAGATCCGGTTGTGGGTCACCAGCGAATCGTTGCCGCCCGCCAAGATGATGCCGTTGCCGAGACCCGACCACGCCGAACTCTTGGCCGGCGCCCGCCGGTTGTCCAGTGGCCGAAGGAAAGGAATCCGATCTTC
>CAYUKI010000104.1:0-7635 GCA_964445235.1 uncultured Acidimicrobiia bacterium
TGCTCCTCTCCGAGTTGGACCACCGCCAGGTGGCCACCGGGGATGGGTGCCGTTCCCTCTCCGAGTGGACCGCCTCTCGTCTCGACCTGGCTCCGGAGACGGCCAAGACCCTGGTCACCACGGCCAGACGGCTAGCCGATCTGCCCTACCTGGCTGAGAAGCTCGGCTCCGGGGAGGCTCCTTCGGTAGATCGAGCGGCTCGAACGGTCCCCCACCCTCCTGGTGGACGATGTTGAGGGCCTGGACCAATCGCAGGTAGTCGCACATCTCTTGGTAGGTTCCCGGACGCCGCCCACGATCGAGGTCGTGGCAGTAGGCGGGACCACTTACCGAGCTGACGACGACCCCGCGACCACCTATGACCAGGTCGTGCTCGGGATTGCGGGCTCTGAGATTGAAACAGTGGTGGGGCAATGGCGACGTATTCCTCCACCATCTCCTTATCCAACCGGACCATCTGCTCGTCGTCGTCAACGTCGGCGCCGGCATGTGCGAGCAGGCGGCGAGCTGGGCCGTGGAGAACTCTCATCCCGGTGTGTTGGAGGAGGGTGAGGGAGGCGCTGTGGATGGCTTCGACCTGATCGTCAGTAAGTACTTCGATGGGTGGGTAGGGGTTCGTCACCGCTTGCCAGGCAAGCTGGCGAAAGCCGCCCGGTTCTCGTCTTGCTCTTGACCGCCGCCCCATGGGAGGTCGCTCATGCTATGGATTCTCGGTTTGGCGTGCCGATGGCTTCCACCCGGTCTGACCCGGTTGCTGCGCGGCGATATCTATTGGAGGGCGATCAGCCCGGCGTTCGTGGGTGTAAAGCCGCAGGAGTCGATATAGAACGAGCTGAGGTGATCATCAAAGTCGACGTGGAGCCACTCACAGCCGGCGTCCCGTGCTCCGTCTCGAGCAACTGCGACAAGCTGCGTTCCGATGCCCTGTCGGCTTGATTTTGCCGCCACCATGGTGTCCTGGATCCAGGCGTGGACGAGCCCGTCCCAAATCACGTTCACGAAGCCAACCAGCTCGCCGCCTTCTCGGGCGACGACCCACCCCAGGCTGTGACTGCTGACGAGTTCCTTCCAGTTCCATTGAGCCTCGTCGAAGAGCCGAGTCCCAAACGCTTCAGCATGTAGTCGGTTGACCTCGACGTTCTCGAAGTCGCCCCGCCACGCAAAGCTGATAGCCATTCCATCCAACATAGCCGCAGGCCTAGGCCCAACCGACAGGCCTGGGCGGGGCTAGCGGCAGCCAGGTTGGGGGGTCAAGGTTCCCAGGCCGAGGGTTGCGGTCTTCATCGTCCGAGGAATCACCAGAACGGAGTTCAGGCGCCTCCTCCTCGGCTGTCACGGATTCGCTCCCGGAGTTCCACCGCTGGCGGTACTTTTCTCGTCGGTCTATAGACTCCCTTCCGAATGACCCGACCGATCATGTTCATACACGGCGCCTGGGTCGGGCCGAAATGCTGGGACCTATTCCGATCATTCTTCACCGCCGAGGGTCTCATTTGTCACG
The DNA here is from genome assembly GCA_964445235.1 of uncultured Acidimicrobiia bacterium. Taxonomy (GTDB): domain Bacteria; phylum Actinomycetota; class Acidimicrobiia; order Spongiisociales; family ZC4RG35; genus CAYUKI01. The sequence goes on from CAYUKI010000104.1 coordinate 1,502, forward strand.
CTCCGCCGTGGCCTTACGACGATCGGCCGTACAACGAACTGCGGGAGAACCCGGTACCAGAGCTTGCCAGGGTCGGCCTGAAAGATATCGTCGATCACTACGAGAAGGCGGCTGCGAAGCTGCACGAGGCGCCGCTGCTGGTTGGCCATTCCTTCGGTGGTCTGGTCGCGCAATTGCTGTTGGAGCGCAATGTGGGCTCCGGCGCCATCGCCATCCACTCGGCGCCTCCACGCGGGGTTTTCCCATCTCTTCCTGCTTTGAGGTCGGGGTTCCCAGTGCTCTTGAGCTTGGGAGGATGGCGGCGAGTCCTCCGCACGAGCTTCGACAGCTTTGCCCACGGGTTCATCCACAATCTCCCCCCGGATGAACAGAGATGGGTGTACGAGGAACAGGTCATCCCAACGCCAGGGAGACCGTTTTTTCAGGTGGCCTTCGCATCTTTCAATGCGGCCAGCAAGATCGATTTCGCTAGGTCCGGACGTACCCCGCTGTTGATCGTCGCCGGCGACGGCGATCGCACCGTCACTGCCAGCATGAACAGGGCCAATCATCGCCGATACCAGCGAGCCGGACAGCCGGTCGACTACAAGGAGTTTCCGGGCCGTTCGCATTGGACCATCGCCGAGCCGGGATGGGAAGACGTTGCCCGTTATTGCCTGACCTGGGCCCAAGACAAGGGCGTCATCTAAGGAGGGCTCACTCCAGGTCGCCTACCACCGCCAGTCCTTGTGTGCAGATCTAGTCGAGCTCCACGACACCCGGGAAGCCGGCTCGGTAGGATTCGCAACCGTTGGCGCCAAGGGAGGTGCACATGGAGGCCGGTCAGCTGGCGGATATGCCGCTGTTAAAGGAGCTCTCCGACGAGGATCGCGTGGTCCTGGCCGAACGCATGCGGGAGCTCGAGGTCGCTGCCGGCAGCTACGTCGTGCAGCAAGGCGAGCTTTCGTACCAGTTCTACTTGATCCTTGAGGGCACGGCGGCCGTGGATAGGGAGGGACAGCATCTGGGCGATCTCGGGCCGGGTGACTTCTTCGGAGAAATGGGCATCCTTGGTCACTCTCGGCGCAATGCCGACGTCGTTGCGACCTCGCCAATGCGGATGATGGTTTTGGTGGGTTGGGATCTCCGGATGCTGATGGACGAGTTCCCGCGCCTGCGCAATCGAATCCAGGGCGCCATGGTCGACCGGGTCGAGGGTTGATCCAGCGACTCTGAAGAGGTCGAAAGGCAGCCGGGGTTCGAGGCAGCGCGTCGGCAGCGCCCCCGGCAGGACTTGAACCTGCGACACCCAACTTAGGAGGCGGGTGCTCTATCCCCTGAGCTACGAGGGCCGTGGGATGACTTTATCGTTAGCGGCGTGAACACCCCCATACGACCGACCGGCATCGCCGGACCGGCTGCCAACTACGAGCTGGCGGTCACCCTCACCTCCGACAGCCGGCTCCTTTTCACTGCCGGCATCGTTGGTACTCGCCCGGACGGAACCATCGCCGCCGATATCGGCGAGCAGGCTGCCGAGATGTGGCGCAGTGTCGGCGTGGTCCTCACCGCCGCCGGTTTCTCGGTCGCCGACATCGCCTCCTACACGACCTATGCGGTGGTAGGCAATGACCTCGGGGCGGCGATGGCGGCCAGAGATCTCTTCTTCGGCGACCACCGGGCCGCCTCGACTCTGATCCCCGTGCCGGCCTTGGCCAGGTCCGAGTGGCTGGTCGAGGTCACCGTGGTAGCTGCGAGTCGCTTCTAGTGCACCGTGCACTAGACGCCGCCGACGACGGCGCCGGCGGTCCGACAGTCGGCGGCGAAGGACTCCAGGGCCTCCGGATCGTCGACGCAGTTGGGGACCATGCCCATGATCCGGGCCAGTCCGGCCTGGCGATAGTCGGCCAGCAGGTTGGCTCGCGCCTCCCCCGGGGGGGGGAGATGGGACTCCCACCAATGCAACGAAACCGCCAGCGACTTCGGATCGCGGCCGATCTCCTCGCACCGGGCGGCGATCACCGGAAGGGCCTCCCTGACTTGGCCAGGTTCCAAGCCGTCGAGGTTCAGCTCGTCGGCATAGCGGGCAGCGAGCCGCCAGGTCACCTCCGGTCCATTGCCGCCCACCATGATCGGCACACGGGGTCGCTGGACTGGCTTCGGTTCGTTGATGGCATCCTCGACTCGGGCGTATCGCCCCGCGAAGGTTGCCCGCCCGGGGCCCATCATTCGCGCGATCACCTCGAGATGGTCGCCCAGGGCCGCCAACCGTGCCTTGGTGGCGGGGAAGCCGTATCCGTAGGCGACCCATTCGTCCTTCTTCCAACCAGCGCCTATGCCGAGCACCATTCGTCCCCCCGTCTGGACGTCCATGGTGCTGATCATCTTCGCCACCAGCGCCGGGTTGCGGAACCCGGTGCAGATGACCAGATGACCGAGCAGTACCCGACTGGTGACTGCCCCGATCGCCGCCAGAGTCGAGAACGACTCAAAGGTGATCTCGTCGGTGGGCTCGGGAATCGTGGTGAAGTGGTCGAACACCCACAGCGACTCGAACCCGAGCGTCTCGCCTTCCCGGGCCAGGGCCACGCTGCGAACCCACGCTCGTTGCGGGTCCCAACCGTCATACTCTCCCGTCCAGCCTTGCGGCACGATCACGCCAACTTGCATCTTGTCTCCTGCTCGGGCGAACCAACCTACCTACACTCGGTCGGGTCATGCGTTTCGGCGTGTTCACTTTCGGCAGCGTCGAGATGCCCGATCGCGGCTCAGGCCCACCGGCTCCCACCGACCGCCGCTACACCCAGAAAGAGATCTGGGCTACAACCGAGCAGCTGATCGAGTTGGGCATCCTGGCCGACCGCATCGGTTATGACTCGTATTGGTTCACCGAGCACCACTTCCAATACGAGGGCTATGAGGTCACTCCCAATGCCGTGCTGCTGGGCACGTGGCTGGCGGCGAAAACCCAGCGGATCAAGCTCGGGGCCCTCTTCAACATCGTCCCCCAATGGCATCCGCTTCGTTTGGCCGAGGATTTCGCCACCTTCCACAACCTCTCCGGGGGGCGGGGCATGCTGGGCGTCGGCCGGGGGACTGTGCCACGGGAGTTGTTGCCACTGAGTCCGTTCGGGGTCTCGATCGGTTCCTACGACAATCCCGACCGGGCAGCCGACGACGAGAAGAACCGGAAGGTCTTCGCGGAGTCGATCGAGATCATCAAGCGAGCTCTCGACTCCGACGAGTTCTCATACCAAGGCGAGTTCTTCAGACTTCCCCCCCCCGGCATACCCGACCGGGGATCCACCGTGCAGACGCTCTCCCTGGTGCCGCGACCGCTGTATCCATATGAGATGTGGCAGGCCATCACCTCGCCACCCACGCTGGAGGCGGTCCCGCGCGGCGGCCACGGGGGCGTCTTCTGGAACATGCACCACAGCTTCGTCAAGCGCTGGTGGGACAAGTTCGCCGAGATTTACGAAGAGACCCACGGTGCGCGGCTGGCACCTGGTGAGAAGCGCATGCTGGTTCTCAACACGCGAGTCGCCGACACCCGGGAGGAGGCCATGGCGGCGGCGCGACCGGGGCACGACGAGTTCTGGAAGTTCCTCGGCCCCTATGGGTGGTCGCGGGGCTACATGGGGGAGAACGGCAAGCCGGCGCCACCGGGTCTCATCCCCACCCTCGAGCAGTCGATGGAGCAGAGGGCCTGGATCATCGGCACGCCCGAGATCGTCGCCGAGGGCATCGCCTTCCATCGCGACCAGCTTGGCGCCGACGGGTTCATCATCTTCCCGCAGTTCGCTGGAGAACCGTTCTCGCTAACCCAGGAGCAACTCCACCGCTTCTGGGATGAAGTGGTTCCGTTGCTCTAGGAGACCCCGAAGTCCGCTCAGGCGGTCCAGCTCGCGGTGGTGGTACGAGCCACCAACCGCCCGGCATGGAATACCAATCGGTCCCCAGGTTGCTCGGCAATGGCCTCTCGGACCGTTTCGGCCCGCACTGCCATCAGGTCGGCGGGAGCGCCAGGGACGACCTCGACGATGGGCAATCCCATGACGGCACGAACCGCCGGTGACACCAGCCGCCATGACTCGTCGACGGAAAGATGTGCCGCCGAAACAAGCAGGGAGGCGGTCTCGAGCGGATCGGAGCGGCCGATCACGTAGAAGGGGTCCTGAACGTTGTCGGCTCCCGCCGCTACCAGCACCCCGGTCTCGAGGAGGGCCCTGACTCCGGCGAGACCTCGAGGGGGGCCAGCCTCGACGCCCCGCGCCTGCAGAAACAGATTGGTGCGCGGGTTAGTGACGACCGCTACCCCGGCGTCGGCCAGCATTCGCCCGATCTCTCGCTGTCGGGCGGCGGGCAGCAACCCGTGACTGACACAATGAGAGGCCGTGACCCTTCCTCCGAGGCCGCGGACCGACACTCGTCGGGCCAGCTCGGGGAGGTGTTGGACCGTCACGTCGAGGACCTCGTCGAAATGGAGGTCGGCCGGCAGCCCTGACTCGGCGGCGGCCGCCAGGGCGACATCCACTGCTCCCAGCGGGTCTTCGTCGAGATGGGGACAGGTGCCGACGACATCGACCCCGCTGGCGAGAGCAAGCTCCAGGAGCTGTCTGCCGATCGCTCCTTCAGGACCGGTGACCGGCAGGGCCAACGCCACTATCTGCAGATCGCACAGATGGGCGACCCTCTTCTTGACTTCGGTGAGCGCGATCACCGACTTTCCCCCGTTCTCGGGATTGACGTCGGCGTGACTGCGAATGGCGGTGGTGCCAGAGGCGACCAGCTTCCGGACCGCTCGTTCGGCCCGTTCGGTGATGTCCTCGACGTCGACGGTGGGCCAGGCGGCCCGGATGGCCTCCACCGCTCCCAGTAGATCACCGGCCGGGTTGGGGAAGACGTCGGCGGTAAAGGCCTTGTCGAGGTGGGCGTGGGGCTCTCCCAGCGCCGGCAACAACAGGCGGCCATCGAGATCGATGATCTCATCACCCTCGACCGGCTGCCCGCCCACCGAGGAGATGACCCCCCCTTCGATAGTCACGTCGGCGATGGTTCCGTTGGCCATCCGCGCCTTGTGCAACACCAGCACTGGAGGGCCGGGCCGATCAAGCAAAGAAGGACTTCTCCAGCACAGCTGTGTTGATTTCGCCCGCCGAGAAGGTTCTCCCCGTGCGAATGTTGTTGAGATGGAGCACTGCAGGGGCATGTAGGTCGAGAGGGATCTCGTAGAAGTCGCGGCCGGCCTCCTCGTAGATCTCCACGAAGGGCCGGCCATAGGCCGGCGAAGCCTTGGAAACGACCCGGTTGATGACCCGGGCGCACTCCTCGTCAGTGGTGTCGACGTAAATGGTGGCGGCTCCTCCGTACAGGAGCGAGTCGTTGATTCGCCCCATTGCCGTCAGGTCGTCGTTGGTGAGGGGGGGGATGACGCCGTAGCCGTGGGCGTACCGGGTGGTGCGGAGTTCGAAGCCTTCTTCACCCAGCCGATGCAGGCTCTGCTCGACGATCCGGCCGGCCACCTGCACTGCGCACACCAGGCTGCGATTGGGGGCGATCAGAATGTAAAGGTCGGAAAGGGCCACTCGGCAAGCGGCCGCGATGGCGGCGGCGGTCGAGTCGCTCACCGGCTCGGAGGCTTGGATGCAGACCACCGCCTCGTGATGGTCGTCTCGGTAGTCCGTGTACTCGAAGTAGTGGTCGAGGTTGGCGCGATTGAGTGCCCGACCCGGGCCGGCCAGGATGGCGGCGAAGGCCTTACCGGGCTGATCGATCCGCCAGCCGGCGATCTGGGAGGCGACGCAGGCCTCCTCTGGCCGGTCGATCATCACACGCACGGCCGACAGGCTTCGCGACCCCAAGACGAACGGCTCGTAGCTGACTTCGGCCAAACCGCCCAGCGTGATGATGGTGTAGTACCTGGCGGCCGCCCAACCGCCGGGCGCCTCGAGGCCCATGTCGATGAGCGTGGCGCCACTGTCCTGGCGGGTTACGGCCACACCGAGCGATTCGGGTGCGGACAAGATGGTCCTTACCACCTTCATCGCCTCGCGGTTGATCGACACGGGGGGTCTCATGAGTTCACGGCGGGCTCGCCTCCCCCCCCCCCCCCCCCGCGGGGGCGGGGGTGATACCCCCCGTGTTTTTACAGG
>CAYUKI010000105.1:0-7593 GCA_964445235.1 uncultured Acidimicrobiia bacterium
GCCGCCAGGGGCGTCGTGGGCCGGCGAGACCCCACGATTATTTACCAGACGGTGCGCTAGCTATCGGACTTCGAAACGGCTCATTGACACGTCCACGGCGAACGGAGCCTTCTCGACGCCAATCACCGCCGACCCAGGCGACCCCTGGTCGAGCCAGGCAAGGTAAGCGTCGACAGCCTGATGACTACCTTGCGCCACGGTTTCCACGCTGCCGTTGGGGAGGTTTCGAACCCAGCCGCTCAAGGCGAGGCGACGTGCTGTGTGGGCGGCCGCCATGCGAAAGCCCACTCCTTGGACGCGACCGCGCACCACAGCTTTCGCAGCGATCAGCGCTGGCACGTCGGGCAATAGTAAGTAGACCGCCCTGCTACCACCGAGCGAACGATTGGGCTGCGGCATCGAGCACAGGGCTGTCCTTCCCGACCGTAAACGTGCAAGCGTTCCAAATAGCGGCCGGCGGCGCCATCGGGGAGCAGGTAGGCGAGGTCGTTGAGGCTGGTCCCTCCCCACCGGATGCCTGCTCGCAGCACCGGCTTGATGGCCGACCGCAACGCCGAGACCTCACCGGGTCGCAGGGAGCCAGCCGACCGGGTGGGCCGGAGTCCCGATCGGTGCAATACCTCGTCGGCATAGATGTTGCCCAAACCGGCCAAGAAAGTTTGGTCGAGCAACCTCGCCTTGATCGGCACCCGGCGGCCCTCCAAACCATTGGCCAGCCGAGCGGCGACCGGGAGTTGGTCGAGGGCATCGGGACCATGCCGGGAGAAGGGTGCCTCCTCCCACTCGGCTGGCGTAAGCACCGCCACAAAGCCGAAGGTTCGCGGGTCGATCATGCGGACCTCCTTCCCCCCCCCGGTCCGGACCACCACGTGGGTGTGCGCCTCCTCCGCCTCGGCGGGCTCGGCGATGCGCAGGTGCCCAGACATGCCCAAATGGATCACCCACACCGAACCTTGGTCGAGGTCGGCGATCAGGAACTTGCCGTGGCGGCGAAGGGTCGAGACGGTGGCTCCCGTCAGTCGGTCCTCGATCTCGGCGGCGGAGCGATTACGCCGGGCCAGACGAGGGTGCCGCACCGCCACCTCCACAAGATCTGCGCCGGTCAGGACCGGTTCGAGACAGCGTCGCACCGTCTCGACCTCGGGTAACTCCGGCATCGCGGCGAGGCTACCGCGTCCGGTGTGGAACCGTACCTGACGATGTTCAGCAAATGGCTGCCGGTAACCAACGTCCTCTCACCCGACCAGCCTTCGCAGCTCCGGGAGGACCTCGATGCCAATCAGGTCGATGACGGAATCGGGGTCGACTGCGGCCACCTGGACGGAGACGATGTCGGCTCCCACTTCGGTGACCAGCGGGCCATAGGCCTTGATCAATTCCTCCGCGGAGGAAACGACGGTATACCGGGAGAGGATCTCGCTCCGATCCATCTGGTCGGCTCTTTCTCGCAACACCATTGGGTCGACGGCTTCGAGGCGTCCCGGCGCTCGCAAACCTCTCATCGACCCGAGGGCGCGCCAGGCTTCCTGTTCGTCGCGTGCGAACACCGTCCAACGAGTGGCGAGGACCGTGCCACGGTCCAGGCCCAGCTCACGCCTGGTGGCCTCGTAAGGTCCGATGATGGTCGCCATGGTGTCGGTGGGGCTCTTGACCGAGGTGATGACGCCGTCGGCTCGGCGAGCTGCAAACCGGGCGGACTGTTCCCCGCCCGCTGCCATGAGAATGGGCGTCTTTCGTGGGGGAGGGCTGTACAGACGGGCCTTGTCGAGGGTGTAGTACTCACCGGTAAAGTCGACCTTCTCGCCTGCCAACAGCCGATGCATCACCTCCAAGGCCTCTCGCATCCGCCCGATCCGCTCTTTGTACTCCGGAAAAGCGAAACCCAATGGACCCTCGTTGATGTTCTCCCCGGTACCCACCCCGAGCATGAAACGCCCCCGCGACAGCCGGTCCACGGTGGCCGCCGCCTGGGCGATGAGTCCGGGGTGGTAGTGGAAGAGCGGACATGTAACGCTCGTCGCCAGCTCTACCCGTTGGGTTCGGGAGGCCACGGCCCCCAGCCATGCCCACACGAACCCGGCCGCCGAGTGATCGTCGACCCAAGGGTGGAAATGGTCGGAACCGAGGACGACGTCGAAGCCGGCTCGCTCAGCACGTATCGCCTGCTCGACAAGCAGCTCCGGCTGATACGACTCGTGGCTGCACAACCACCCGAATCTCAAGAGCCGATCCTAAATCTTCCCCAGCGCCTCCAGGGCGGCCCTGGCGGCATCCTGCTCGGCTGTCTTCTTGGATGCTCCCCGACCCTCCCCGATCTGGCGGTTGTCCACGCTGACGCTGGCAGCGAAGAACTTCGAATGGTCGGGGCCGAAAGAAGTGGTCGCGTAGGTTGGGCCCTTGCCCTCGGCGGCCAGAATCTCTTGGAGTCTGGTCTTGAAATCCAGGCGCCCCGGCGCCTCCGCCTTGGTGCGGATCCGCTCCGTCCAGTGGTGGAGGATCACACGCGAGGCCGCCTCCCAGCCGCCGTCCAGATAGACCGCCGCCAGAACGGCCTCCATGGCGTCGGCGAGGATCGACTCCTTGAGCCGGCCGGCCACGGTGTTCTCGCTCTTGCCCAACATCAGGTGGTTCCCCAACCCAACCTCCGCCGCCACCTCCGCCAGCTCTCCCCGGTTCACACACGCCGCCCGCACCTTCGCCATCTGGCCCTCCGGCAAGAGCGGGAACTGTTGGTAGATGTACTCGGTGGTGACCATCTGAAGGACGGCGTCACCGAGGAATTCCATGCGCTCGTTGCTTTCGACCGACGGTTGCTCGGCGGCATAAGAACGATGCACGAGCGCGGCGGCAAGGGTTTCTGGCGCCTTGAACCGGTAGCCGAGCCCCGTCTCGAGCGGCGTCATGACAAGCTACGACGAATCCGCCCGACCAGATCGCGGTCGGCGCCATCTCGCGCCATTCTCAGGGCGTTGGCGATGGCTACCGCCGACGAAGAGCCGTGAGCGATCACCACGACCCCCTGGACACCCACCAGGTGCCCGCCTCCGATGTGCTCATAGTCGACGCGGCGCCGGAGGTGGTCGAGCCTCGGTAGCAGAGCCGCCTGCACATCGGGAGAGAGGTCGGCAACGGATTCGATGGTCAGCTGGGCAAGCATCTCGGCCGCTCCCTCGGCGGTCTTCAAGAAGATGTTGCCGGTGAAACCGTCGGTGACGATAACGTCGGCTCGGTCGACGGCGAGATCGCGACCCTCGACGTTGCCGATGAAGTTGAGCGAGGAAGCCTCCAAGAGTTCGTAGGCTTCCTTTTCCAGCGCCCGCCCCTTCCCTTTCTCCTCCCCGTTGTTGAGCAGGCCGACCCGGGGGCGAGTAAGGCCGAAGGTGACCTCGGCCAAGGCAGCTCCCATGAAGGCGAACTGGAGTAAATGCTCCGCCTTCACCTCGGGGTTGGCCCCGGCGTCGAGCACGACGGTGTAGCTGCCGGGAGTCGGAAAGATCGAGGCGATGGCGGGCCGTAGTACCCCTGGTATCCGCCCGATGAGAATCGCCGCCGCCGCCATGGCGGCTCCAGTCGAACCCGCCGAGACCAGAGCGGCGGCACGTCCATTTTTCACCAACCGGGCCGCAACGCTGATCGAGGATCCCGGCTTTTCGCGCAGGGAGCGGGCGGGATCTTCTCCCATGCTCACCACATCGGGGGCATGAACGATCGGAAGGTTGGCGCCCAGACGCGCCAACTCAGCTTGCAAGAGGCTCTGGTCGCCGACCAGCATCACGTTCACACCCTCGCCCGCCGCCGCCACGGCGCCCTCCACCGTTTCGACCGGGGCAAGATCGCCCCCCATGGCGTCGAGGGCGACGGTCGACACCTACTCGGTCTCGACCACGACTTCGCGGCCCTTGTAGGTCCCGCAATTCGGACAGGCTCGATGAGGGAGTTTGGTGGCGTGACAGCGCGGGCAAGTCGAAGTAGCTGGACGGCTCAGCTTCCAGGCGGCCTTGCGCTGGCGGGTCCGCATTCGCGACATCTTCTTCTTGGGCACCGGCATGTATGGCTCCTGTTGTTAGGTCGGCGGGGGCCCGATGCCCTTTCACGTCAACCGTCGAAGAGCTTCTTCAGGGCGGCGAAAGGGGAGGCCTCGGCCTCGCCGTGCCCCTCGCACGGAGCGATATTCAAGTCGGTTCCGCACACCGGGCAAAGTCCGGCGCATTCGGGCCGGCACACCGGAGCGAGCGGAAGAGAAGTCGCCACCTCGTCGCGCACCAGCGGCTCGAGCTCGACAAAGCCGTCGGCGGCCACCCGGTAGCCATCCTCGTCGGGGGTATCGGTGAGGAGATGGACCAGGTCGGAGTCGACGTCGATCTCCCATCCAACGCCGCATCGATTGCATTCGAGCTGGGCCCGGGCCTGCACCCGACCCCGTACCAAGACGCCATCGGGCAACGACTCGAGCCGGGCGGTCAGCGCGACCGGGCCGTCCACCAGAGCACTGCCGACCTCGAGGTGAAGGTTGGCGGTCCCTGTCACATCCCGGTGGGCACCGGAGCGGCCCACCAGGTCGGTGACCAGAAAGGAGAGCGGTCGGCGTGCCATCGGGCCTTCGAGAGGAACAGGGGCCCTTGATCAGACCGGGAAAGCGGGGGGTCGCGGCCGGGCGGTGTGCAGCTCGTCGCGGGCCCTCCGAACCGAGCCCAGCAGATCAGCCAAAAGCGTTTCGAGCCTGGTCAGAGAGCGTTCCAGGTCGTCTTCTGCCTCCAGGCGGATGCGGCGGGCATCACCCTCGGCTCGCCGGACCAGGATGTTGGCCTCCTCGACCGCCTCGGCCAGGATGTGGGACTCCGACACCAGGCGATGGGATTCGGTCCGGGCCTTGTCGAGGATCTCCCGAGCTCGCTCGTTGGTGCGGGCAATGAACGCCTCCCGTTCCCGCACCATCCAGCGGGCAGCTCTGAGTTCATTGGGTAGCGCGGCCTGGAGCTGCCCCAACTTGGCCATCATCTCCTCCCGATCGATGAGTACGCTCGAAGACAACGGCACAGCCTTGGCGTCCGCCAGGTCGGACATGAGCGAACCGATGAGGTCGCTCAGCTCCCCGGCGTGTTCGCGGAGATCGATCAGGTGTCCTTCCTTCGTAAGTTCGCTCATCTCAGTTTCTCCTTCAAGGACCGAGCCACCGAAGCCGGCACCAAATCGTCGACCGCGCCACCCAGACGGGCAACCTCCCTAACCAGAGACGAGGACAGGTAGCCGTACTCAGGGCTGGTGGGAACAAAGACAGTATCGATGCCTGTGAGGGTGCGATTCATCTGGGCCATGGTCAACTCATAGTCGAAATCGCCGATTCCTCGAATCCCCTTGACGATGACCCCGGCGCCGATCTCTCTGGCGAAACTCACCAACAGACCTGTGAAGCTACGAACTGTTACGGACGGATGGCCGGAGAGAAGCTCGGTGAGTATGGCTACCCGCTCCTCGGCCGTAAACAGCGGAGTCTTGGACGGGTTGTGAACCACTCCGATCACCACTCGATCGAACAACGTGGTGGCCCGCGTCAACGCGTCGAGGTGTCCGTGGGTGGGGGGGTCGAAGCTGCCCGGGAACAAGGCGACGGTCATGGCGTCTCTTTCACGTATCGTCCTATCCGGGAGTCTCCATAGCGCCGGTCCCACTCCAAGCGTAGGCCAGCGCGAGGTCTCGGAAGCGGATCCTTGGCGTATCGCGAAACGATGACCACCCCGTCGTCGGCCAGTAGCTGGGACGACTTCCACACCACCGGTTCCAAGTCTTCGATCGACAGGGACCACGGGGCATCGATGAACACCACGTCGAACGTGGCGTCGGCCTTGTCTAGATATTCCTCCACAGTGGAGGCTTTCACCACCGCCCCGAATCCGGTGCGAGCCAGATTGGCGGCGATTGTACGCAGAGCTGCGGCGCTCTTCTCCACCAGTACGGCCGATCCCGCCCCCCGGGAAAGCGCTTCGATGGCCAGGGAACCGGACCCGGCGTACAGGTCGAGCACCCTGGCATCAGGCAGCCGAACGGCCATCGAGTCGAAGACGGCTTCCTTGGCACGGTCGGTCATGGGCCGGGTATCGCGGGTGTTGGGACCGTCCAACTTGATTCTCCCGGCCGTCCCGGCGATGACTCTCATTTGCAGCCTTTTCCAGGATTCATGAGAAGAAGAGCCATTCCACCTCATCGCCGAGCATGGCTCGCACCTCCTCCCTGATCTCGGGATGATCTTCGAGGCGAGGATCGGCAGCCACGAGGGCGAAGGCCTCCCGCCGCGCTGCCACCACCATGTCGATGTCGCGGATGACGTCGGCGAGACGCAGGTCGGCGATCCCTGATTGCCGGGTCCCGAACACTGTGCCCTGCCCTCTGATGCGAAGATCCTCCTCAGCCAGACGAAAGCCGTCGCTGATGGTGACCAGCGCCTCGAGCCGTTCCTTTCCTTCCTCGGTAGTGGGATCGGCCACCACGACACAGATGCCACGATGTGCGCCCCGGCCGACCCGGCCGCGTAGTTGATGGAGCTGGCTCAGCCCGAAACGGTCGGCGTCCTCGATCATCATGACGGTTGCATTCGGGACGTCGATCCCGACCTCGATGACAGTGGTGGCCACCAATACGTCCAATTCCCCCCCCCGGAAGGCAGCCATCACCGACTCCTTCTCCTTGCCCGGAAGCTGGCCGTGCAGCAACCCGAGCCGCAGCCCCGGAAATACGGCGGTGAGCCGGTCGTATTCGGCCGTGGCCGACACCGCCTCGATCTTGGCGCTGTCCTCGACGAGGGGACAAACTATGAACGCCTGCCGGCCCCCGGAAACCTCCTCGCGGATGAGATCATGGGCACGTTCCCTCTCTCCACCTGACAACAGCAAGGTGGTCGCCGGGTAGCGGCCCGGAGGCATTTGATCCAAAAGGGAGACGTCGAGGTCACCGTAGAGCGTCATCGCCAGCGTGCGGGGTATCGGGGTGGCGGTCATGATCAACACGTCTGGGTCCAGCTCGCCGGCCTTCCCCTTCAGTTGCACCCGCTGGGCGACGCCGAAGCGGTGCTGCTCGTCGACGACTGCCACGCCCAGGCGGGCAAACTCGACGTCGTCTTGGATCAGAGCGTGGGTGCCGACCACCAGGTCCACGTCGCCGCCGGCAACCCAATCGTGGATGTCCTGGCGGCTCGCCGCCTCGCTGAAATTGGCGGCGGCCTGGGTTGAGGTGAGCACGGCCAGACGGACCTTGGGGATCTCGGGAAGGTCTGCCGCCTCCGTAAACAAGCTGTCCATCCCCAGGCGGGTGGTACCGGCCCCCAAACCGGCCAGTTCGAGGAGACCCGAAATGCTGTAGTAGTGCTGGGCGGCGAGGACCTCGGTAGGAGCCATGATCGCTCCTTGGAAGCCCCCGGCGATTCCCTCCAGAAGAGTCGCGACTGCCACCACGGTCTTACCGGACCCGACCTCTCCTTGGAGGAGCCGATGCATTGGATGGGGCGAGGCCAGGTCGGTGCGGATCTCGGCCAGCACCTTGACCTGGGCTTCGGTGAGTCGGTAAGGCAAACCGGCCAGAAAGGCCGTCGCCAAACCCCCT
>CAYUKI010000106.1:0-7541 GCA_964445235.1 uncultured Acidimicrobiia bacterium
GTGGCCGTCGGCACCCATCCCCAGCAAGACGATGTCGGGCGAGCCATCCGGAAAGATGGCGCGAAGCTCGGCCTCGTAATGGGCGGCGGCATCGTCGGCGGTCATCCAAGGCGCCCAGCGGGGCCTGTGGAACCGAGCCGGGAACCCCTTCAGTAGAACCTCCTGCGCCATCCTCCCATTGCTGTCGGGATGGTCCTTGGGGACCCAGCGTTCATCGGACAGCCACACGTCGACTCGTTCCCAGACGACGGGTCGCTCCCGCAGCCGTAGGTAGGTTGCCTCAGGAGTGGTTCCACCCGCCAGACCGATGTTGGTGGGCCCTTCGGCGGCCGCCAGCAACTCTGCGATTCGGTCCGCCGCCCCCTCGGCGAGCGCCTCCGCGTCGGGGAACACCTCCAATCTCATGGCGGAGAGGCTACCGAGATACGCTGGTTCTTCATGGTCTCGGTAAAGGTGAAGTGGGAATTCGGGGAGACGAGCGGGCGGATCATCGAAGCCGGTGGACCGGCTCTACTGCTGGCGCACGGTGCCGGTGCCGGGCACGACCATCCGCTCATGACCGGTCTGGCCACGGCGCTGTCCTCGCTCGGATTCACCGTGATGACCTTCAATTATCCATACACCGAGGCCGGCCGGCGCCGTCCAGATCGCACCGAAAAACTACTCGCCTGCCATCGAGCAGTGCTCGATTGGCTCACGGTCCGATCGGGAGGGGTGGTGTCGGCCGGCAGGTCGATGGGAGGCCGCATGGCCACCTACCTGGCCGCAGAGGGCGCACCCTGCCTGGCGCTGGCCCTCTTCGCCTATCCGCTTCACCCCCTCGGCCGGCCCGACTCGCTGCGGGCTGCCCACTTGGCCGGCATCACTCGACCGATGCTGTTCGTGGTCGGGACTCGAGATGAGATGTGTCGAATGGACCTCTTCGATGAGCTTGTCCGGCCCCTTCCTACGGTGACCACCCATCTCCTCGAAGGCGCCGACCACGGCTGGAGGGTGAAGGGCCGTCCCTACCCGGAGTTGGCCGCCGAGGCGGCGGCGGCCGTTCGAGCCTTTGTGGACGGCTTTGCCGGGCATGGGCCGGAGCGACCATAATGTGCACCTTCGTCATTCTCTTCCAGGAGTTTCGTCATGGCCCAAGTAACCCTTCGCGCCCAGTCCGGTAGGTCGGCCGGCAGCCGGGTGTCCGGTCGGATTCGTCGGGGCGGACAGGTGCCCGCCATCGTCTATGGCAAGGGCATCACCGCCATCAACGTGACCGTCGATCATCACGACCTGGTCCAGGCGTTGCACACCGAGTCCGGGCTCAACGCAATCATCAACCTTGAGATCGAAGACGGGGGTGAGATGCTCACACTTGCCCGCCAGGTGCAGCGTCATCCGTTTCGAAATCAGATCAGACATGTCGATTTCGTTCGAGTCGACCTCTCCGAGACCGTCGAGGTAGAGGTGCCGCTGCATTTCATCGGTGTGGCGGCGGGCACCAAGGACGGTGGGATCTTCGCGGCATCCCACAGCACGGTGGCCGTGGAAGCGGTCGCCACCAACATCCCCAACTTCATCGAAGTGAGCATCTCCGAGCTCCGGCTCGGTGACGTCCTGCGGGTCTCCGATCTGCCGGTGCTGGAAGGCGTGAGGTACGTCGAAGAACCCGACGAGGTGCTCGCCACCGTTTCCGTCATCGTCGAGAAGGTGGAGGAGCCGGTGGTGGCGCTACCGGTCGAGGGCGAGGTGCCCCCCGAGGAAGCCGCCGCTGCCTCCGAGTAGCCCGCTCGCCCTCGTCGTCGGGCTGCGCAATCCCGGCCGCGTCTACCTGGGGAGCCGGCACAACGTTGGCGCCGAGATCGTCGACCACTTGGCCGGCGGTCACGACATCCGATGGAGGCGAGGTCCGGTGCGGATCCCTGCCGAGCTGGCTGAAGGACGCCTCGGCCGCAAGCGCGTGGTGCTCGCCAAGCCCATTCGCTTCATGAACGAGTCGGGCGAAGCCGTTCGGGCCCTCGTCGACTACTTCAAGTCCGATCGACTCCTCGTCGTCCATGACGACATCGATCTTGCTTTGGGCCGGCTCCGTCTCCAGGTGGGGGGGGGGAGTGGAGGCCATAACGGTGTGAAGGCGATCATCGCCGTCCTCGGCGCCGGCTTCCCTCGGCTTAAGGTCGGAGTGGGACGACCGCCCGGATCCCAGGATCCTGCCGACTTCGTGCTGGAGCGGTTCTCCAAATCGGAGCGGAGCGAGGTAGACCTATTGGTCCCCGACGGCGCCGAAGTCGTGGAGCGCTGGCTCATCGACCCGGCCCGCGCCCAGGAGCTGGCCGCTCATCGTGGTCGTTCGTAATCCGATCGCCGGGCTTCGGCTGAATAGGTTCGCCTCGGCATGACTGAGTTCGTCGGGGCCATCGACCAAGGCACGACCTCCACTCGATTCATGGTGTTCGACCGGAGAGGTCGAGTGGTGGCGTCAGGCCAGCGAGAGCATCGTCAGATCTTTCCTCGACCCGGGTGGGTGGAGCACGACCCGGACGAGATCTGGCAGAAGACCTGCGAGGCTATCGACGTAGCCTTGAGCTCCGGAGGCCTTCGAGCGAGCGACCTGGCAGCGGTCGGTATCACCAACCAGAGAGAAACCACGGTGGTGTGGGACCGTGCCACCGGCAAGCCCGCGGCGAATGCCGTCGTGTGGCAGGACACCCGTACCGCCGAGTTGGTGGCCCAACTGAGCCGGGAGGGCGGCCAAGATCGTTTCCGCCGCCAGACCGGCCTGCCCCTCGCCACGTACTTCTCGGCGCCCAAGGTCTCCTGGCTGCTTGATCACCACGGTTTACGCCGTCGCGCCGAGGGGGGGGAACTGGCGTTCGGGACGATCGACTCGTGGCTGGCTTATCATCTGATCGGCGAGCACCTCACCGACGTGACCAACGCCAGTCGCACGATGCTCTTCGACCTTCACGACCTCGACTGGTCGCCCGCATTGGCCGACTCCCTCGGCGTCCCCCCCCCGATGCTCCCCCGGGTGGTTTCCTCCAGCCAGGTTTACGGCGAATGTCGCGGTCCCCTCGCCGGTGTGCCGCTGGCGGGAATCTTGGGTGATCAGCAGGCGGCGCTCTTCGGTCAGGCCTGTTATCAGCCCGGGGACGCCAAGAACACGTATGGAACCGGCTGTTTCTTGCTCCTCAACACCGGTACGACCCCGGTGGATTCCACGAGCGGGCTGCTGACCACGGTTGGCTATCGCCTCGGTGATCAACCAGCGGTTTACGCTCTCGAGGGATCGGTGGCAATCGCTGGGGCCCTCGTCCACTGGCTCCGGGACAGCCTCGGAATCATCGCCAGCTCGCCCGAGATCGAGGACCTCGCCAGATCGGTCCACGACAACGGCGACGTCTATTTCGTCCCGGCGTTCTCGGGGTTGTTCGCGCCCCATTGGCGTAGTGACGCCCGGGGTGTGATCGTCGGACTGACTCGTTTCGCCACCAAGGGCCATCTGGCGCGGGCCGCCTTGGAGGCGACCGCCTTCCAGACCCAGGAGGTGCTCGCTGCCATGCGCATCGATTCGGGGGTCAACCTCCGTGAGTTGAAGGTAGACGGGGGCATGGTCGGCAACGAGCTGCTCATGCAGTTTCAGGCCGACCTGCTCGATGTCGCGGTGGTCCGTCCCCGGGTGGCCGAGACCACGGCGCTGGGGGCCGCCTACGTAGCGGGGCTGGCGGTGGGTTACTTCTCCGGGCTTGCCGAGCTGGCCGGTAACTGGGGCGAGGATCGGCGTTTCGTGCCCTCGATGCCGGCCGAGCAGCGAAGTCGGCTTCTCGCCCGGTGGCGCCAGGCGGTGGAACGGACACTCGATTGGGTGCCGAGTTGACCCGAGACGTTTCTGCACATTGTGCGGAAAACGTCAATATCGGCACTTTGTGCACATTGTGCATAGAACGACGTGGCGTTGTGGGCTTGGTTACAGCCCCTCGGCGATCAGCTCAGCTTCGAAGAGTCGGAGCTGGCGGTCGATCTCCGACTCTGACCAACCAAGTTCGGTAGCCAAAACGTCGGCAATGGCCGGGGCGTCGACACGGCCGTGGTCCTTGGTGAACCACGACAGGTGGCACCGGCGGAGAGTTATGTCGGAGATCCGGGAGACTGCCTCGTGCCGGGCCGCGTATGCCACCGACGCGAGACTGGTTTCGCCGTCGGACAGGATCGCAGTGAGCCGGCGGTCTGCCTGTCCCAAACCGGCGATCACGGCAGCATCGCCGCCGTAGGCGGCCACCGCCGCTTCGATCACCGGGGGGGGGAAGGACGCTTCGGTCAATCGTCGCCGGCTCTCCGCCGCTCCGCTCTGCCCGGTCCCGACCATCGGCAGACGATGGGATGCCGACCTCTGGGTCACACCCAGGTGTTTCGCCAACCGGTCGGCCGCCTGTCTAGAGATTCGGCGATAGGTAGTGAGCTTTCCACCTGCCACTTGCACGTACCCGGGGGTGACCTCGGCGAACTCATGATCGCGAGAGGCCTCGGCGGTGGTGGCCGCCCGATAGTCGGCGAGAGCCCGGAGACCCGCGAAGGAAGAGATCGGTTCGAATTCAGCCACGTCGAGGAACATTCGTAGATGACGCATGAGGTAGTCGACGTCCTCTGGGAGCGGGGTTGGGTAGGTCGTGTCCCCATGGTGGGTCATGTCGGTGGTCCCCACCAATGCCCGACCCAACCACGGAATGATGAAGAGAACACGGCCATCCTCGGTTTCGGGCAGCACGACGGCGCGATTCCCGGTGGGGAGGTCCGTCGGGTCGATAACCAGGTGGGTCCCGCGGGAGACGACCATTCGCAACGGTTTCCCCCCCCCAGCCAGCTCGGGTGGGTCGAAGGCGCCGGTCGCGGCGAGCACCGTTCTGGTCTTGACCACGAATTCATTGGAGCCGTCGGTGACGTCGACCTCGAAGCCGTCACCGACACCTCGCACCGACCTGGCCTCCACTCGGTTCACCGCCACCGCCCCGTAGAGCCCCACTGCCGTCTTCAGGACGGTGATGACGAGTCGAGCGTCATCGGTTTGGGCATCGTGATATGCGAACCCACCCTTCAGGCCCTCGCCTCGGAGGGCGGGAGCCAAGTCCTTGACCTCGGCCACCGAGAGGCTTCGATGCCGCGCTCCGGGTCGGCCGAATCCCCCCAGGAGATCGTAGAGGGTTACACCCGCCCGTAGCGCCAGCGGTGCGCGCCAGCCCCGGGCCAGCCAGCGGGGGGCGTCGGCGAGGCCGAACTGACGGTAGAGGGGCACAACGAACTCGAGGGGCCGGTAGAGGAAGTCGACCACCTCGGCCAGCACCTTCTGTTCGGACAGCCCCTCGGCGACCAGGGCGAAATGGAACTGCGGCAGATAGCGGATGCCTCCATGGAAGAGCTTCGTTGAGCGGCTGGAGGTCCCCTGGGCGAAGTCGTTCTGCTCGACGACCGCCACCGACAAACCCCGTTGGGCGAGGTCGAGAGCCGTACCGGCCCCGATGATCCCGCCTCCGACCACGACCACGTCGAAGGGACCGTCCTTTAGCAATCGAGAGAGGTGATCAGACCGGGTCCAAGTCACCGAAGAAGGCTAACGCTCGCCGATATGATCGAAGCTCCGATGGCGAAGGGCTCCGGGCCCCCGCCGGATATTGAGGAAAGGCCTTCGGTGAGCATCCCCGACCTCTTGGCGATTGGGCGAGTGTTGATGGTGCCCGTCATCATGGCGCTGGTCCGCTCGGCGGATCGCTTCGACCAGGCAATGGAATGGGGGGCGGTCCTGTTTGCGGTTGCCGCCGGCAGCGATTTCCTCGACGGCTATCTGGCTCGGCGCTGGAGCATTGAGTCGACGGTGGGCGCCATCCTCGACACCACCGCCGACAAGTTGTTGGTGTTCGGCACGTTGCTCGCCCTGACTTCGATCGAACGGGCCTCGATTTGGGCGGTGCTGGTGATAGTGATGAGGGAATTCGTGGTCATGGCCTTGCGAGGGATCGCCGCCATGAGCGGAACCCTGGTCCGTCCGACCTTCTTCGGCAAGGCCAAGGCAGCAGTGCAGTTTGCGGCCATCTTCCTGGCCTTCCTCCGTCCCTTCGAGCGTCTCGGTCCGATGTACCTCGACCAGTGGGTGATGTCGGTGGCAGTGGTGGTCACGGTCCTCTCTGGCTGGCAGTACGTGGCGGCGTTCTGGGGCGTGGTCAGAGGTGGCGAGTCCGTGCGCTCGTGACCGTTGCCGTCACCGGCGGATCCGGAGTGGTCGGTCGGGCGGTGGTCCGCCACCTCTTGGAAGCCGGCCGCTCGGTGCGGGCGCTTTCCCGGAGCGCATCCACCGCCGACGTAATGACAGCCCTGGGGGTGACACCGGTCCGCGGTGATCTTGCCGACTACCAGTCGCTGGTGGGGGCTTTTACGGGTTGTCGAGTCGTCTATCACGTTGCCGGTCTCAACCGAATGTGTCCCCGGCGTCCCGATGAGTTGCTGGCTGTGAATGTCGACGGGACCCGGAACGTGGTGCGGGCCGCCCGGGCGGCAGGGGTCGAAAGGGTGGTGTACACGTCGTCGGCCGCTGCCATCGGAGAAGCGGCCGGCACCGTTGGCCACGAAGGCTCACGGCATCGCGGCTACTACCTGTCCCACTACGAAAGGTCGAAGCACCTTGCCGAGCAAGTGGTGCTGGCCGAGGCTGCCGACCTGACCGTGCTCGTCAATCCTGCTTCGGTCCAGGGCCCCGGTCGCGCCACGGGAACCGGAAAGGCCATTCTCGACTTGGCCCGGGGCAAGCTGCCGGTGTTGGTCCGCACCCGGTTCTCGGTGGTCGACATCGACGATTGCGCTCGGGCTCATCTCCTGGCCGAGAAGGCAGGAAAGCCCGGGGAGCGCTACATCCTCTCCGGTTTCACCATGAGTATCGAGGAGGCGGCGACCCTACTCGAATCGGTCTTGGATAAGACGATCAGGGCTCGTTACCTGCCGCGTTGGATGGCGTTGGGGGGGGGAGGAATGGTCGAGGGGCTTGCCCGTCTGACCGGCCGCCAGCCGCGGTTCTGCCGGGAGATGGTGCGGACGTTGCTGCACGGCCACGCCTACGACGGGACCAAGGCATCAAGGGAACTGGGTTTCCAATATACGCCTGCCGAATCGACCATTCGCCGAACCCTTGCTTGGTTCGCCGCCGAGGGTCTGCTCGAAAATCCAAACCCGGCTTGACGTTGCCGGCCGGCTGGGCGGCTCCCCTCAGGGGCGTCGCCGCATCACCATCCAGCCCACCACCGCCAGCACCGAAACCGCCGCCCCCGTCGCCCAAGGTAGACCAGACCGACCCGTTGCCGGATCGGTCGAGGAAGGCGTCGAGGAAGTGGTGGCAGTCGGGGGCGGCGTGGTAGTGGTTACCACTACCGCCTCCGGGCCGTCCTCGACCACCGCCACCGCGAAGAGGTCGGGAGAGTCGAATTTCCGCAGCACCCGAGGGTTCCCGTCGAAGACGGAGGCTGTCATCAAGTTCCCCCACGAGGCTGCCACCACCTGGCCGCCGGCAAGTTGCACACCGC
>CAYUKI010000107.1:0-7526 GCA_964445235.1 uncultured Acidimicrobiia bacterium
TGAGTTGCCTCACCGCGCCCTGCCCCCCTCCCTGCGCGACCTGGGACCGTTTCGGAATGACCTGCAACCGGCTGCCATTGACCTCTCTCCCGACCTCGCCGACTGGCATCGGGAGCTGGCGGCGGCCTGGGAGCGGCCGGTGTCGATGTCGGGGAGCGGACCGGCTCTTTTCGGCTTCTTTCCCGATATGGGGGAGGCCAGCGACGCGGTCCGTGCGGTGGTGCCGGGCGCTCGTGCCACCACCGCCGCATCGCTACGGCGGGTCGGTGTCGAACTCCTCGAAGGGTAGACTTCCACCTCGCCGCGCAACCCCTTGGGGGGTGGTGTAAATGGCAGCACAACGGGTTTTGGTCCCGTATGAATGGGTTCGAGTCCTATCCCCCCAGCGACCCAGGACGAGCATCGGTTGGACGGTGGGTCACGTCGGCCAAATCATGACTGAGGGAGGCTCTGTGTGAAAGCGATTGTTCTGGCTGCCGGCCAGGGCACCCGAATGCGCTCAACCCTCCCGAAGGTCGCCCACCAAGCGGCTGGCCGGGAGCTGGTGCGCTGGGTTCTCGAGGCAGTCGCGGCCACGCAACCGGAGCAAACAGTGGTCGTGCTCGGGCATGGGGCCGCTCACGTTGAAGACCTGCTTCCCCCGGGTGTGATAACCGCTCTCCAAGAAGATCAGCTCGGCACCGGGCACGCCGTTTCGCTGGGTCTGGCCGCGCTCGGACCGCTCGATCCCGACGAGTCGGTGCTGGTGGTGTACGGGGATATGCCCACCATGACCGGGGCCCTGCTCACGAACATCGTGGAGGCACTTTCCACCAACGCTGCTTCGATGGCTACGTCCCGACCGGCCGATCCGATGGGGTTTGGTCGGGTCTTGAGGGACGGCGACGGTTTGGTGGTGGCAATCGTCGAAGAGCGAGAAGCTACGTCGACGGAACTGGCCGTGGACGAGGTCAACTGCGGGATCTACTGCTTTCGGGCCGGAGCCTTGCGGCGGGCGCTATCCAAGTGCGAGCCCCACGGTCCCCAGGGTGAGGTCTACCTCACCGACGCGGTCGGGGTCATCGTCAAGGAGGGCGGGAAGGTGGCGGCGTTGGCGGCCGCCCCTGAGGACGTGGTGGGTGTCAACAGCCCCGATCACCTGGCCGCGGCCGAGGGCATTCTGCGGAGGAGGATCAATAGGTCCCTGATGGAGTCGGGCGTCTACATGCAGGATCCCGACCGGGTCTATGTCGACGCCGATGTCGTGGTTCTCCCGGGGGCGCGCCTCTACCCGGGGGTCCATTTGCATGGACACAGCCTCGTGGAGTCGGGGGCGGAAATAGGGCCAGACACCTTCGTGGTCGACTCACTGCTTGGCGAAGGCGCCCACGTCTGGTACTCGACGGTGCGTCACTCTCGGATCGGCGCTGGGGCCGAGGTGGGACCCTACGCATCGCTTCGGCCCGGAACCGAGCTGGCTGCCGGCAGCAAGGCCGGCACGTTCGTGGAGATGAAGAACACCCGGGTGGGGGAAGGAGCCAAGGTCCCCCACCTCGCCTATATCGGAGACGCCACCGTCGGGGCCCGTGCCAATGTCGGTGCGGGTGCCATCACCTGCAATTACGACGGATACGAGAAGTATCCGACCGTGATCGGGGAGGGGGCGTTCATCGGATCCGACACCATGCTGGTGGCCCCGGTGACGATCGGAGATGGGGCGGTCACGGGTGCGGGGTCGGTGATCACCTCTGACGTCGAGGCGGGTGCGCTGGCGGTGGAGCGTTCGCAGCAGCGGAACATACCCGGCTACGCTTCGCGGCGAGCCGCCCGCCAGCACGCCAAGGAGAGCGAGAGCCACTGATGGACATCGTCAGCCGCAACCGCTTGCTGCTTTTTACCGGGGGAGCGAACCCCGAGCTGGCTGAGGAAGTGGCCGAGCTCCTGGGGGTGCGGGTCGGCGGCATGCAGCGCTCCACCTTCGCCAACGGCGAGACCTACACCCGGCCAACCGAGAGCGTGCGGGGCGCCGACTGTTTCGTCATGCAGAGCCATAGCCGGCCCATCAACGACAACATCATGGAGCAGCTCATCATCATCGATGCGCTCCGGCGGGCCTCGGCGCGACGCATCACCGCTGTGATGCCGTTCTACGGTTATGCCCGCCAGGACAAGAAGACGCTTCCCCGAGAGCCGATAACGGCCCGCCTCATGTGCGACCTGTTTCTGACCGCCGGAGCCGATCGGCTGGTGTCTGTTGACCTGCACACCGGCCAGCTGCAAGGGTTCTTCCCGGAGCCGTTCGACCATCTCACCGCCCTGCCCATCATCATCGACTACCTACGTGAACGTATCGACGGTTCGACGACGGTCGTGTCACCTGACGCCGGCGGCGTCAAACGAGCGGAGAAATACGCCCGCCGTATCGATGCCGACGTGGCCTTCGTCTACAAACGGCGGGAGGCGGATCGCCACAACGAATCTGAGGCCCTGGCAGTGGTGGGTGACGTGAAAGGCCGCCACGTGGTGATCGTCGACGACATGATCGACACCGCCGGAACGGTGTGCAACGCCGCCGGATTGGTGCGTGACGAAGGTGCCCTATCTGTGCGCATCGCCGCGACCCATGGCGTCTTCTCGGACCCGGCCGCCGACAGGATCAAGAACTCGCCGGTTGACGAGGTGATCGTAACCAATACGCTGCCCGTGCCCGCTGAGATCCTCGACCTCCACCAGGTGAAGGTGCTCTCGATCGCCCCCATCCTCGCCGAGGCTCTCCAAGCCATCTTCATGGAAAGCTCGGTCTCCGAAATCTTCCTCGGCGACAACGTCTGAGGAAACCTGCGAACCCAGGGTTCGAGGTAGGCCCCAGTACTACCCAGCGCCCACAGATGGACTATGGGTGGCGCCGTTAGATCGTGGGCAGCAAGATGACCTCACCCGGATAGATGAGATCGGGACTTCCCGAACGCAATTGCGAGCGGTTCGCCTCGATCACCTTGAGCCAATATGGCGCGATCTCGTGATCGGCGGCAGCGCGCCCCCACGCCGCCGCCAGGTGTCGCTCGGAGATCAACCACAAGTGGTCACCGCGTGCCACCGTCACCTCGGCCGGGATTTTCACTACGGCTTTGACGAGGGACGAAGAATCCGACTTAGACGTAACCGCTGGCGCGTCAACGGATGGCGCCGGCGGGACGGTGGTGTCGGTCGGACCGGCGGTGGATGTACGGCCGGCCGGAACCGGCACATAACCGGGAGCTATGGTGACCGGAGTGGTGGTCACCGCGTCATTTGCTGCCGCATGCGCCCATAAAGGTGCGGGGGCGACGAAACTGGCCGCCGCCAACCCAGTCATCACCACCCGGTCGGCGAGGCGCCGTACCCCCGGCAGCGTGACCCACCCGACCCCCCGGATGGCAGCCGGCAGCCGGACGAGACGGGCCAAGACGTAAAGCGACCCGCTGACCACCAGCCAGTAGCTGAGTCCCAAACCGAGCAGGCGGGCAGCCGCCGCTACCGCCCAATCGATCGGCACGGTGTCAAGCCATCGGCCCGGATGTTGCCAATCAACCACCAACCATTCGTGCGAGCCGAGACTAAGCAGGAAATAGGCCGAGCCGGCTCCGGCGCCGAGAGTAGTGATCAGGCCGAAAGCCGACCAACCTCTGGATCTCACGGCCGCAAGATACGCCGACAGGCCGTGGACCGGAAGGGGTCTGTCGGAGCAACGCCGCCTCGCGTGTGGAAGGAGAGGTCCAACCGGGAGTACGATGCCGGTCCTCGATCAGGAGTCAGTGAAACGTGAAGGTTCGGGTCGGTATCGTCGACACGGAACGGGTTGTGGATCTAGAGATCGATGACACCGAGGATTTCGGGCGAGAGCTGTCCGCCGACTTCGAGGCCCAAAAGCCGCTGCTCTGGTTCACGGACAACCGAGGCCGGCGCGTGGCGGTGCCTTTGGACAAGGTCGCCTTCGTCGAGATCGAGGGCGGGTCGGAACAGCAGAAGGTCGGGTTCGCCACCGGCGTCTGACGGTGGGCGACCCGGCGTCAGCCGGCCCGGCGGCGTCGCTCGGCCAGCCAGCGCTTGCGGAGGCGGCGCCGTTCGTCCTCGGCATAACCGCCCCAAACCCCCGACTCCTGATTGGTCTCGAGCGCGTACTGGAGACAGTCCTCCTGTACGGCACATTCCGAGCAGATGAGTTTGGCCTCGACGATTTGGTCGACGGCGGGGCCGGTCTGGCCGATCGGGAAAAAGAGAAGCGGGTCCGAGTCGCGGCAGGCGGCCAATTCGCGCCATTCGGTGGTGATGGTGAGCAATTCGACACTCCTAAGTCTTGTGATTTCCTTCACAAGCGTTTCCAAAGGAAGACGCGCTTGAAACTGATTTCAGACCCGGAACGGTACCCTTGGTGGCGGGCTTCCGCAACCGGTTTTCGAGGGAATCTCATGTCCCAAGCTGGGAAGAATGGGTTGGTGGGGATGGTCGGCCACCGTGGTTGGCCGGCCCGTTACCCCGATAACACACTCGCCGGCATCATCGCTGCCTTCGAGTTCGCCGACATGGTGGAAACCGACGTTCGGCGAACCGTCGACGGCCGCCTGGTGCTGTCGCACGACCCTCGCCTCGGGGGTCTCCTGGTTTGTCAGACCCCCTGGTCGGAGCTGGAGCGACTTGACATCGGGGGGGGCCATCACCCCGTACTGCTCGAAGAACTCCTCCGCACGGTCCGAGAGCCTCTCAATCTGGAGGTGAAGAACGATCCGGCCGAACCCGGCTTCGAGGGCGACCAATCCATCGCTCGCCAGGTAGCGGCGTTGGCTCGAGACCAGGATCTTGTTACGTCGTTCTACTGGCCGAGTGCGGATGCCGCCAAGGAGCACCGACCCGCCCTTGACACGGGCTTGCTGGTGGATGCCGGCTGGTCGGTCATCGGGGCCATCGATCACGCCATCGCCCATCAGCACGTGGTGCTGGCGGTACATTGGTCATTGCTGACGGGAGACCCGGAGGCCGCCGTCGACAAGGCCGCCGAAGGCGGCCTGCGCATCGTGGCCTGGACGGTCAACGACTTGGATCTGGCAAATAGGTTGGCACGCGCAGGCGTCGCCGCCATCATTACCGACGATCCCAGCAGGTTCGGGCACCTGCGCAAACCGCGGTAGGAATGCCGCCCCAAGCTAAGGGAACCATGACCATTCAGAATGATTTGAGAGAAGAGCTGAAGGATGCCATGAGGGCGCGCGACAAGCTGCGCCGCGACGTCATTCGCCAGGTGGAGACCGAGGTGGCGGTGGCCAAGTCGGCCCCCGGTTTCAGCGGAGAGGTCGACGATGCCCTCTATCGGCAGATCATCGGCTCCTACTCCAAGAAGATGGAGAAGGCTCGCCAAGAGTTCGTCGAGGCCGGCGAGCGGGGTCGGCCGATGGTCGACAAGCTGGCGTTCGAGATCCGATATCTTGCCCGGTGGCTACCCCGCAAGCTGGACGAGGTGGCCACCCGGCAGATCGTGGAGGCGACCATCTCCGAGATGGGCGTTGCCGACGCCAAGGCGGTGGGTCGAGTTGTCGGGGCGGTGATGAAGAAGCATGGGGACGAAGTCGACGGCGGTTTGGTGAACCGCCTCGCCAAGGAGTTGCTGGGGGTCTGATCTACGGCGGTGGCCCGGTTTCGACAGCCGCCGAGCCAAGATGGGCCATGGCATTGCCGGTCTATGAACCCATGTTGGCCAGCCCGTGGCCCCGACCGTTCAGCGACCCCGAATGGTGGTTCGAGGTCAAGTGGGACGGAGTCCGGGTACTGGCTTACCTCGAGGAAGGCAAGGTCGCCTTGCGTACCCGCCGGGGTCGGGAGGTGTCGAATACCTATCCCGACCTCGGTTCACTCCGGGTGGATCGGGCGACGGTGCTCGACGGAGAAGTCGTCGCACTCGACTCCGATGGGATGCCCTCCTTCGCACTGCTCCAGCAACGAATGAACATCGGCAGTCGCACGGCGGCACGGCAGAAGTCCGAATCCGTTCCCATCACCTACATGATCTTCGATCTTCTCCACCACGGCGTTCCAATGGTGGGCCGGCCGATCGAGGAACGATGGGAGGTTCTTGCCGCTCTGAATTTGCCCCCCCCCGTCCTGCGGGCGGAGCCGGTCGGGCAAGAAGGCGAGGCGTTGTTCGCCGCTGTGCAGCAAAAGGGCCTGGAGGGAATGGTGGGGAAGAGGAGGGGTTCGCTTTACCGGCCCGGATTGCGAAGCTCCGATTGGCGGAAGGTGGCCAGCCGCCACTTGATGCGGGCGGTGGTGGGTGGCTTCACCCTCGGGGCGGGAGGCCGGGCCGGCTCGTTCGGGTCGTTGATCCTCGGACTGTGGGCGCCGGAAGGGCTCCGCTTCGTCGGTGCGGTTGGTTCGGGGTTCGACGACGCTTCGCTGGTCGCCATACGGACCGCTCTCGTGGAGATGGCCAGGGAAGGCTCTCCCTTCGCGGGGCCGATCGAGGTCCTCGGGGAAGCACGATTTGTCGATCCCCAGCTGGTGGCGGTGGTCGAGTACAAAGAGTGGACGCCCTACGGGCGTTTGCGGGCGCCGGTCTTCAAGGGGTTCGCAGGCGGACCACCCGAGTCACCAACCTGGGAGGCCGAAGGGCCCCAGTGATCCCCGGCGTTAGCTGGCCGCCCTTTTCGCCTTGGTGGCTTCCACGCTGGCCTTGAGCGCTTCGAGGAGGTCGATCACCTTCGTGGGTTCTGGCGCCTCCGGCATCACGATCTCTTGGCCGTCGATCTTCTTCTGGGCGAGATCCTCGATCGCCTCCCGGGTCTTGTCCACGAAGGTGGAGGCGTCGAATTCCCTGGTGAGGTTGTCGATGAGCATCGATGCCATTGCCACCTCCTCCTTGCGCACCTCGACTGGGATGGAGAGCTCCTCGAATTCGGCCTCGCGAACTTCGTCGGGCCAGTACATCGTTTCGAGGACCAGCACGCCTCCGGCGGCTCGCAGGGTTGCCAGGTGCTGCTTCTCTCTTAGCGCCACTCTGCAGATCCCGACCCGACCCTTCTCCTGAAGGGCGTGCAGGAGGATCTTGTACGCCTTCACCCCCGTCTTCTCGGGGGCGAGGTAGTAGCCCGACTTGTAGTAGATGGGGTCGATCTCCGACTCGTTGACGAACTGCACGACGTCGACGAGGCGTGGCCCACCTCCTACGGTGGCGGCCTCCAACTCCTCGTCGGTGAACACTACGTAGCGTCCCTTCTCCACTTCGTAGCCGCGCACGATCCCTTCCCATGGGACCTCCTCGCCGTCGGCCTCGGAGACGCGCTTGTAACGGATCGCCGAGTGGTCGCTCTCGCGAAGCTGCTTGAACTTGGGCGTTTTCGACTCGGTGGCGGTGAACAACCCGACAGGGATCGTCACGAGTCCAAAACTGATGGCACCCTTCCAGATGGCTCTCATGAGTTGGATTCTACGGTCCGCCGCTGACGAGAATCAGCCTACGGAGAAGAGCTCCATCAACTCGTCGAGTCCCTTCAAGGCCCGAGACCCCCGTGATTCGAGGG
>CAYUKI010000108.1:0-7478 GCA_964445235.1 uncultured Acidimicrobiia bacterium
TTTCCGGATGGCTCGCCCGACATCGTCTTGCTGGGGATGGGTGCCGACGGCCACGTCGCCTCCCTATTCCCCGGCACCGAAGCGATGGAGGAGGATCGGCGCTGGTTCGTCGCCAACTTCGTCTCGATGCTGGATTCCTGGCGTCTGACCGCGACCTTAAAGCTCCTCCATTCCGCCAAGCACTTGCTCTTCTTGATCTCCGGCGCCGAAAAGGCGGCCAGCCTCGCCAAGGCGCTGGGGAAGGAGTCCGTATTACCGGCCCGTCTGGCCGCCGAAGGGGACGGGGAGGTTGTCTTCTTCGTTGACCAGGCGGCCGCCGCCCAGCTCAGCCGATGAAGAAGGCTCTGCTCGCCCTGACGCTGTCAGCCTGTGCTTCGGCGGGCGGCTCGGTTTTGAGCACCTCGTTGACGACCTCTCCTCCGGTGGGTTCTTCGTCGACCACCGCCCCCCCGACAACAGAGGCCTCCACCTCTACGACCACCGTGGCCACCCCCGGGAGCTCGGTGCCAGGCGGGCTCCCGTCCACGATCCTCTACAAGGGCGAGCTGGAGATGGAGATCACCGGCCCGGCCGGCCGGGGTGAGTGGCCGGTGGTCGTACTGGTCCATGGGGGGGGGTGGTTGGGGGGTGATCACACGATGATGGAGGCCCTCGCTGACCATCTGACTGCCAGCGGGGTGCTCGTGTTCAACGGCGACTATCGGACGATCGGCAGAGGAGGGCAACACCCCGAGACGTTCGAGGACGTCGCCTGCATGGTCGCTACCGGACGAGCCTTGGCCCCCACCTACACGGATCTGGCCGACCACATCACCTTGGTCGGCTACTCGGCTGGTGCCCATCTTGGAGCTGTGGTGGCCCTCTCCGAGAACCGGTTCGCCAACGATTGTCCCGTCGAAGCCGACTCCACTCCCGATGGCTTCGTGGGGCTGGCCGGTCCCTACGACTCGAACCTTTTCGGGTTTCTTCTCACTGCTTTTTTTGGAACGCGATTCGATGAGGACCCCCGGCCTTGGGAGGAGGGCAACCCATATACCTACGTTGGGGGCAATCCGAAACTCGAAGCTCTCCTCGTCCACGGGACCGACGACGAGGTCGTCTTCGACACCTTCACCGAGAGCTTTGCGACGCGGCTCGACTCCGCAGGATACGAGGTCGATTTCGTCTCCCTCGAAGGCATGGGTCACCGAGATGTCATCGACCCGGCAGTGGTTGGCGAACTGATTCTCGGGTTCGTCCGAGGATGAGATGACTGGGCCAACCGGCGGCCAGAGCGGCGAACGGCGGGTCGTCACCATCCTGTTCTGTGACGTCAAGGGGTCGACGGGCCTCGCCGAGCAGCTCGATCCCGAGGAATGGGCCGAGATCATGAACGCCGCCTTCGAGCGGATCATCGAGCCCGTCTACCGCTACGGCGGCACCGTGGCCAGGTTGATGGGCGACGCCATGCTGGCGATGTTCGGTGCGCCCACGGCCCATGAGGACGACCCCGAACGAGCCGTTCTGGCCGGGCTCGGAATCCTGGAGAGCATCAAACCCGTCCGGGCCGGGATGTCTCGGCGCAGCCTGGACTTCAACGTTCGGGTCGGCATCAACACCGGCCTGGCCGTGGTCGGCCAGGTCGGTTCCGACCTGCGGGCCGAGTACACGGCGATGGGAGACGCGGTCAACGTCGCGGCCCGCATGGAGCAGTCGGCCGAGCCGGGCACCGTTCAGATCTCGGGTGAGACCCGCCGCTACTTGGGCGACTTGTTCATCCTCGATGAGCTCGGCGGGCTGGAGGCGAAGGGGAAGACCGAGCCGATTGCGGCGTTCCGGGTTACCGGTGTCAACGCGAGCAGGCCGGTGCGGCGCGGGCTAGCGGAAATGACCTCGCCCATGGTGGGCCGAGACGCCGAGTTGTCGGCCCTCATCGAGGCACTACAACGGCTCGAGCGAGGCACCGGCAGCATCGTCACCGTGATCGGCGAGCCCGGGCTCGGGAAAAGCCGCCTGGTGGAAGAAGCCCGGCGCCGGTGGGAACAAGAGCGCACCGACAGCCGACCCTGGATCCAGAGTCGAGGCATCTCCTATCGAACCGATCAGGCCTGGTACCTGTTGGTTCAGCAGCTGGCGGCGCTGGGCGCTAGCCAACCGAGCGACTTGGAGCCCTTGGCCGAACCGGCCCGGCTCTCGGCCCCCGCCGTGGATGCCTTGGCGGTGGTCTTGGGGGCCGAATCACACCTCCAAGGCGAGGTCCTGCAAAAAGAGATCCACGGGGCGGTGGCCCGCCTCTTCAGCCATCTAGCGGAGACCGAACCGCTCGTCTTGGTGTTCGAGGACCTCCATTGGTCGGACTCAGCGTCCCTTGGCTTGGTGCAACACCTGGTCTCCCTCGTGGAGAAACACCCGATCCTCCTCCTCTGCTGCTTCCGGCCGGATCGGCGGGCGCGGTCATGGGGCCTCAAGCAGTACGCCGAGACCGAGTTCCCCCATCGCTACACCGAAATCAACCTGAGGCCGCTCTCGACCGAGCAGACCGCCGAACTGGTGACCGGCATGCTCGACCTGGCCGATCTACCGGCGCCAGTACGGACTCGCATCCTCGAACGCACCGAGGGCAACCCCTTCTTCGCCGAAGAGGTCGTCCGGACCATGATCGAGAGAGGGCTCATCGAGCGGGGTGAGAATGGTGGCTGGCGGGTGGCCGAGGACCTCGACGACTTCACGGTGCCCCCCAATGTCCAGTCCCTGCTGCTGGCTCGCCTCGACCGCCTCGACGAAGAAGCCCGCCGGGTGCTCCAGATGGCGGCGGTGATAGGACGCTCATTTTTCGAACGCGTTCTCGCCATCGTTTCGCAGTTGGGCACGCACCTCGAAGCGGAACTCCTCCAATTGCAAAGGGCCGACTTGATTCGGGAGGTCGCCCGCCATCCCGAAGCCGAGTACGCGTTCCGACATGCCCTCACCCAGGAGGCCGCCTACGACTCGATCCTCATCAAGCGGCGCCGCCAATTCCATGGGATGGTTGGCGAAGCCCTGCTCGTGCTGGCCGAGAAAGGACTGGATGTGCCGCCCTCGGTCCTAGCTCGCCATTTCGACGACGCCGGCGACCGGCGAGCGTCTCATTTCTCGATGCTCGCCGGCGACTCGGCCTTCCGCCTCTATGCCAATGCCGAGGCGGTCGCCCAATACGAGCGCGCTATCCGGTGGGCCGATGGTGGCGAGGAAAGGATCGCCGATGCATACACGCGGAGGGGGCGGGCGTTGGAGATCCTGGGGCGGTTCGACGAGGCGCTGGCGAGCTACCGCGCCCTGGTCGACCTGGGGGTAGAGCGCTCCGACCGGCGGTTGACCTTGGCCGGGCGCTTGGCCAGGGCCGGGGTGATGGGTTTCGTCATCCCGGTGTTCGACCCGACCGCCTCCCGCCTCGACGCCGAGGAGGCACTGGCCCTCGCCCAGCAACTTGGCGACCCGGTCGCCGAGGTCAAGGCCTTGCGGATCATGGTGCTCCTTGGTAGGCACTCGGGAAGGCCGGCCGAAGGGATCGCGGCCGGAGAAAAGGCGGTGGAGATCGCCCGCCGATTGGACCTGGAGGACGACCTCGCTCACACCCTCACCGACCTCACCTGGCTGCACATCGTGGCGGTGCATCTATGGCGGCGCCTTCAAAACCAGCCTTTGCTCGTCGATACCCTCAGTTCCCGAAGTTTCCTCCACCTCTTGAGAGGAGATTTCGACCGATTGGTAACGGTCGCCCAGGAGGTCTATGAGATCAGCGAGCCGATCAACAACGACTGGGGGATCGCCTCGGCCAGCGTCGTCCTCGGGTCCGTCCACTCAGAGCGGGGCGATTATGAGCAGGCCATATCGGTGCGGTCCCGGGGTGCGGAGCTCGCCGAGAAGGTGGGCCACATCGCGGCCCAGATCGACTGCACCGCCGAGCTGGCTTGGACGTTGGGAGAGTTGGGCCGGACCAACGAGGCCGTCGATCTTATCGAGCGGTGCGAGACCGCCACCCGGCAGAAGTTTCCTGGCTGGCTCACCGTGCCGTTGGTGGTGGACGCCCGGCTGGCGATTCGAAACGGAGACCTCGCTCGGGCGGGCGCCGCATTGAAGGGACTGACCGAGGAAGGCATCATCGCAAACTTCGCCCCCTCCCGCATTGGGCTTCTCATTGCTCGCGCCGAACTGGCGATTGCCGAAGAGGACTACGAGGCCGCCGCCCGCGAGATCGACCATCTTCTCGACTATCTCCATCGGACTGGGGCTCGCTTCAAGCTTGCCGAGGCCAAGTTGCTGGCATCCACGTTGAGTCGGGCTCGAGGTCTCGGGGAGGAGGCGCTTGCCCTTCTCGAGGAGGCTCGCTCGGTAGCCGAGGAGCAAGGCGCCGACACGATCTTGTGGAGGATTCACGCCGCCCGGGCGGAGGCAGACCCCGCGATCAGGGACCAGGCCGCCAGCGCCGCCGCCGGCATCGTCCGCAGCATCGCCGCCCGCATCAACGACTCGAACTCTCGCGCTTCTTACCTGGCACGGCCCGAGGTTGCATCCGTTCTGACGGCCGCCCCATCGGCTTGATTAACTTCGAGCCCCATGAACGCCATCGCCATTCTCCACGTTTCGACGGATTTCGCCCACCGAACCTACGAGCGGACCGTCGCCGGTCTCACCGCCGCTCACGCCAACCAGTCGCCGCTGGGACTGGCTGGGACCGTGGGTTCGGCGAATGGTCCATGTCGTGGTCGTCAAGGACACTGTGGTACAGGCGACGCTCAGGGGAGCGTCCCCCCTCCACGCCTCCGAGTTTGCCGGCCGCACCGGGATCAGCGATCCGCAGATGTTCAATACGGAGAAGTGGAGATCGTCGGTGAAAGTCGAACCCGAACCGCTCCACTCCTATGCGGCCGCCGTGTTCGAGGCAACCGACCGATACCTGGCCGGGTTACGGAAGCTGACCTCGACGCCACTCGGGACCTGTCCGCAGCCGGGCTTGGAACGCCGTCGATCGGTTGGATGCTCGCCAACCTGGTGATCGGCCACCTCAACAACCTCACCGGCGAGATCTCGGCGCTGAAGGGTGCCCAAGGCCTCCGTGGTTACCCGTTCTGACCGGGTGGCTAGTGCTCTGTCTGGGAAATAGCGTGAGGGTACTGGCGAGGCCACGGCGTTCCTGGCCAGGACGCACGACGAAGGCGCAGCCCATGCGCTGCGTCGACGAGGAGGACGCCGTCAGGGGCGTCGTGGGCCGGCGAGACCCCAAGATTATTTCCCAGACAGTGCACTGGGACGTAATCGAGGGGCAGGGTCACATTCGCGAGAACGACCGCACCGGCAGACGGGGTCCAAACGCGGGAGCGTGACGACCCGCCGCCTCCAACCAGCGGATCACCCGCCCCCTCTGACCCGCAAAAGGCTCCAGCAACTCGAGCATCCGCTGGTCGGTGGCGCGCGGTTCCCCGGCCAGGTTCCACGCCACGAGGTTGGGGAGGTGGTAGTCACCGATGGGTACGGCGTCGGGAGCACCGTGAGAAATCGCCACCACGTTGGCGGCCGTCCATGGGCCCACCCCCGGTATGCGCAACAACCCGGCCTCCGCGGCGGCCGGCGATAACCCGTTGAGTGCTTCGAGCCGGGCCGCGACCCTCGCCGCCCGCCGGATCGTCTCCGCCCGCCGCTGCTCCACGCCCAGGGGATGAAACAGGTAGTAGGGAGCTTCCGCTAGGCGCTCGGGGGAGGGCGGGAGGAAGAGACCGTGACTGGGCCCGGGGGCGGGTTCAGAGAATCGACCGACTATCTGGGCCATCGATCGGCGCGACTCGACGCCGGTGACCTTCTGACCAATGATCGTGGGGAGGAGCGTCTCGAAAATGAGCCCGGTTCTCGGTAGGCGTATCCCCCGGTGGATTCGGGCCAGTTCGGCGACCAGCCGATGGTCGGTTTCGAAGTTCCCATCGTCGAGAAGGCCGACCAATCCCGGAACGGCGCCGAGCGCCCAACCCGAACCTGGCCCCCACGCGGTCGCCTCGACAACCGAGTCCACCCGGCGAAGGCGGAGCGTGGCGGGACCTTCTGGCGTCCTCATACCTCGCCACCAGCCGTCGACGGTCACGGCCGTGGTCGGCCCCACCCCGTTGCCGAGCGGTGCAAGTGTGGCCCGCAGACTGAGGGGAACCTCGACCGGAATGCGCACCTGCTCCACCGACCCACCCGGTTCAGACGCCCTTGGGATGCCAGACCGTCTTGGTCTCGGTGAAGGCGGCGATGAGATAAGGGCTCTGGGAGGTGGCCCAGTCGACCGGGCCGTCGGGTCGGATAACTCGTTTGACGTTGTGGGCCGCCTCCTGCTCGATCCGGGTGATGAGGTCGGGACCGGCTCCAACCGCGTCGATGGCGTTGACGTCCATGTGCGAGGCAAGCCAAGGTGAGAGCTCGGCGGTCTTGCCGGTGATGGCATTGACCACCCCGCCCGGCATATCGGAAGACTCGAGCACCTCACAGAACGTGATGGCGGGCAGGGGCCACGATTCGGAAGCCAGCAATACCGCGGCGTTCCCACCGGCCAGCACCGGGGCGAGTCGCGACACAAGACCGAGGAGGGCCGGTTCGGGGGGGGCGATGACGCCAACCACCCCGGTCGGTTCGGGGCTGGAGATGTTGAAGAACGGTCCCGCTACCGGGTTGAGATTCCCGAACACCTGGGCGAACTTGTCGCACCAGCCTGCGTACCAGACCATCCGGTCGACGGACCGTTCCACCTCGACCTTCGCCCTCCGTTGGGTGAGCCCAGTGTCGAGCAGTTGCTCGATGAAGGTGCGAGCGCGATCTTCGATGAGCTCGGCAACGCGATAGAGGATCTGGCCCCGGTTGTAGCCACTCTTGGCGGCCCACCCCGGTAAGGCCTCGCGCGCCGCCCGCACCGCGTCGCGCAAGTCCTTGCGAGATGCCGACGCCACCCGGGCCAGCACACGACCGTTGGCGTCGGTGGCCGGGTAGGAACGACCCGACTCAGAACGCGGGAACTCGCCGCCGATGAAGAGCTTGTAGGTCTTGCGAACATCGAGACGGGAGCTCACAGGCCCTCCACCTTCAGGTAGGGAAGCAAACCGTGACGTCCCCCCTCCCGGCCGAACCCAGACTCCTTGTAGCCGCCGAAGGGCGAGCTCGGATCGAACTTGTTGTAGGTATTGGCCCAGACCACCCCGGAGTTGAGCCGGTCGGCCATCCAGAGTATGCGGGAGCCCTTTTGGGTCCATACCCCCGCCGCCAATCCGTACGGAGTGTTGTTGGCCTTTTCAACCGCCTCGTCGGGAGTCCGAAACGACATGATCGACAACACCGGCCCGAAGATCTCTTCCTGGGCGATGCGATGGCTTTGCGAGACGCCCGTGAACAGGGTGGGTCGAAACCAGAATCCACGGGCGGGGAGAGTGCACTCCGGCTGAAAGATGCCGGCGCCCTCCTCGATCCCGGCAGCGACCAGCTCGGAGATCTTCTCC
>CAYUKI010000109.1:0-7426 GCA_964445235.1 uncultured Acidimicrobiia bacterium
CAGCAAGCCCGCCCCCTGGGCAATGGTGTCGCGGGCGTAGCGGGCGAAGGAACCCTCGAAAGAGATGACCGAGCCAACCTGGCCGAAGTCGAGCTGGAACACCTTGGCGCCTTGCCCACGGATCAGGTCGCGGGGGACCGCCGCCAGCTCGTCGACCCAAGTGAATAACGGCCGGGCGGGCACGTATTCGCCGAAAGGGACCGGGTGTCGTTTCCGGTATTCGTCCACGATGTCCCCGTCTGGATCGAAGAGGACGTTGACGTTGACCCACTCTCGGTCGTTGAGGGGCCGGTCTCCCCCCACCAGGAGAAAGGCGTCCAAGCGGCGGGCCTGCTCCCCTATGGCCGCTCCCACGTCGGGGTGGAGAACAGGGTCAGCGCGAAGACCTCCGGTTGAGCCTTCCGGCCACACCACCAGCTCGAGCTCGCCCGCCGGTAGGGAGGCGGTCAAGGCGAGGTGCGACTGGTAGGTCAGGAACCGTTCGTCGGGACAGTGGTCGCCCGGACACGGAGTGCTTCCCTGGACGATGGCCACCGTCACCTCGTCTCCCTCGGCGACGGCTGGGGCCAGCCACCCGCCGAGCGTCAAGACGGTCGTCGCCAACCCGGCTATCAGCAATGGAGCGCCGGTTCGACCGGCCACCACGAGGCCAGCTGCTCCCAAGGCCACTACCAATGACAGCCCCGAGGTCCCGATCCACTGGGCGGACCCCCGGATCCAACTGAACTCACCGACCGTGTACCCGAGCATGCCCCAAGGAAATCCTCCCATCGGGAAGCGTTCGCGCACCAACTCCATCGCCGCCCAACCACCCACCGCCGCCAGTACCCATCGACCCGGAGGCCAGTTCGAGGCGCGGTGCAGCAGCCAGGCGTAGGCGGTTGTGAAGGCTGCCTGACTGATCACCAGGGGCACAAGCGCGATCAGCCCCAGTTCGCCGATCCAAGGAAACAGCGCGGCGAAGAAGACCAGTCCGAAGACCGCACCATTGAAGGTTGCTCGACCCGACCCTCCGGAATTTCGCACCGACCACAAGAAGAGCGCCACCGCCGGGATGGCAAGAAGACCCGGTCCGAACGGCGGAAAGGCGAGCACCAGCAGACCGCCTGCCAGCGCCGCCCCGATTCCACTCCTGGCGAAGAAGACCGGCCCGGCCATTGGTAGCCAGGGTACGCAAGAATGTGAGCAATGACCGACTTGGAGGTAGCGGTGAGAGCGGCCCGACAGGGTGCCCTGGTGGTCGCTCGGGATCTCGGCACCGACGTGCGGGTCTTCTACAAAGGCCAGGGGAACCCGGTCACCGAAACCGATGTGGCCGCCGAACGGGCGGTCCGCGGCGAACTGTCCAACGCTCGCCCCGACGATGCCGTCCTGGGCGAAGAAGGCGGAGGCGAGGGGTGGGACCGCGGGCGGGTCTGGGTGGTCGATCCCCTCGATGGCACCGTCAACTTCGTCCACGGCATCCCCCAGGTCGCGGTCTCGGTGGGTCTGTACGTGGATGGGCTCCCCACCGTTGGGGTGGTGGTGGATGTAGCCAGGGACGAGACCTTCGCAGCCTCTCGGGGAGGGGGGGCAACCCGGGCCGGCCATCCGATCCGAGTGTCGCTTCAAGGCAACCTCGCCGAGTCCCTGCTCGCCACCGGGTTCCCCTACGACCGTCACCTCCAATTCGAGAAATATGCAGCCATGGTCGCCAGAGCCCTCAGCCAGGCTCAGGACCTGCGCCGGATGGGTTCGGCCGCCCTCGACCTTGCCTGGGTAGCGTGCGGCCGGCTCGAGGGCTACTGGGAACGAGGTGTCAAGCCCTGGGACACGGCAGCCGGCTCGCTACTCGTCAGCGAGGCTGGCGGGTCGGTCACCAATCTCGACGGCGGCAACTACCTCTTGTCCGACCCGGGCATTGTCGCCACCAATGGTCTGATCCACGAACGGCTCCTCGGTCTGCTCGGCCAGTGAAGCTCCTCACTGCTGAACAATTCGTGACGGCACAAGGAATGGCCGGCAACACCGTCCTCATCGACGGGGGCAAGATCGCCGCTTTGGGAATTGCCGGAAGAGACTTCGATCAACAACCGGGCAACCATGCCGAAGTGCTCTCCTTTCCCGGGGCCACCATCGTCCCTGGCCTCGGTGACGCCCACTTCCACCCTCTCGGCTACACGGCGGCTGTCACCCGCCTCTCGCTCAAGACCACCAGGGATCTGGCGGACCTGGCCGATCGCCTGCAGGCTGCCGCTGGGCGGCTGCCGCCGGGGGTGCCTTTGATCGGCCAACGCCTCGACGACGAAGCACTGGCGGAACGAAGGCTGCCCGACCGTCATGACCTGGATAGGGCCCTGGCCGACCGCCCGGTCGTTCTTTACCGCTACTGCGGCCATGTCGCGGTTGCCAATACCGCCGCCTTGGAGGCGGCTGCGATCGTGCCCGGCACCGCCGACCCCGCGGGAGGCGGGATCGATCGCGACCAGAGCGGAGTGCCCAACGGGATCCTGCGCGAGACCGCTGTCCGACTGGTGGCACAGGCGCTGGGCGGGCGGACCGAAGGCCTCGACCCCGCCGACCTATTACGGGCAATGAGCACGCTGGCCGCTCTAGGCCTTACGAGGCTCGGCGCCATCGTTTCGGCCGGAGATCCGATCTGGTGTGGAGTCGGAGACGAGCTCACCTCGCTCATCGAGGTGGGGCCGGACCTCCCCTTCCCGGTCGACGTGCTGGTCATCGCCGACGACGAAGCCATGCTCGAGTCGGCGGCCCGACGGCTCTCCGATGCCTCTCCGCGGCTCAGCTTTCTCGGCTGGAAGGACTTCGCCGACGGCAGCCTGGGCGGTCACACCGCCGCGCTCCACACCGCCTACTCCGACCTGCCTTCCGAAAGAGGAACGTTACGCCTCGACCCGGCCCACGCCCGGCGGATGGCTAAGGCGACGCTGGGGCTGGGAGGAATGGTGGCACTCCACGCCATCGGCGATCGGGCCAACGACCAGGTGATCGACTTGTTCGAGGAGCTGGTGGCAAACGGAGCCGAGCCCGCCCGGCTGCGCATCGAGCATGCGTCCGTGCTCGGCGAGCGAGCCGTCGATCGCTTGGGGAGGTTGGGGGTCATCGTTTCCATTCAGCCGGCGTTCCTCGCTTCCGAGGGCGCATGGCTGCCGAAACGAATCGACCCGGAGCGGCTCCGCTGGACCTATCCATTCCGGTCCCTGTTGGAAGCCGGGGTACGGCTGGCGGGGGGTTCGGATTGTCCGGTCGAGCCGCCCGACCCGCTCTGGGGCATGACGGCGGCCTGCCGGCGAGGCGGTCTGACCCCGAGCGAGTCGCTGACCGGTGCGCAGGCGTTGGGGCTGTTCACCGACGGAGTGGCGGCGGGGGGGGGCCGACCGCTCCCCACCCAGGTTGGTCAACCGGCCAACTTCACTGTGCTCGGCGCCGACCCTACCGACCACCCGGCGCCGCATCGAATCGAGATGCTGGCCACGGTGATTGACGGGGTCGTCTTCCGGGGCGAGCCCGAGTTCGAATGGCCGGGGTGATCGGGTCGGGGAACGGTCCGTGCAGATCTACCCACGGGTTCGGTTGGTGGAGATGCACAGACCCGATGGTCGGAAGGTCGTGCGCGTCCCTACCCACGGGTTCGGTGGGTGGGGATGCACAGACCGGACGGTCGAGAGGTCGTGCGCGTCCCTACCCACGGGTTCGGTGGGTGGGGATGCACAGACCGGACGGTCGAGAGGTCGTGCGCGTCCCTACCCACGGGTTCAGTGGGTGGAGATGCACAGACCCGACGGTCGAGAGGTCGTGCGCGTCCCTCCCCACGGGTTCGGTTGGTCGAGCCGTGCAGGGGGGGGGTAAGGGGTCAGCGGAGGGCGGGCGCCACGTCGCGGTCGTAATCGGCGTGGACCTTGGTGGCGGCCTTCGAGTACACCAGCCGGCCGTCGACGGTGACCTCGAACACCCCGCCTCGCGACGGTATGAGGTCGACTCGAAATTCCTGACCGAACTCCTCGAAAATCTGCTCAGCCATGCGCACGGCACGGCCCGTATAGTTTCAAGACCGGCAGAACTCGATCTGAATCTGTCGCATGGCCGCGCAGGTTAGCCAGCACCCGAACCCAGGGTTCCAGACCGTACCCAGTACTACCCAGCGCCCACAGATCATCGGTGGGCGGACGGTCTCGCGGCCCACGAGTCCTGAACCGACCAGTGCTCGCCTAACGTTCAGCCATGCTCTTCGATTACCGACGGATCGACCAGTCCTTCATCCAACAGTCCGTCGACCAGGCGATTGCCTTCGGTGACAAGACCATCGCCGACCTGGTCTCGTCGTCCGGACCACGCACCTGGTCGGACACCATGCTCGGTCTGGAGCGGGTGGCCCGACGCATGGCCGAAATGAATGGCGAGGCGCTCTTCCCCGCCGAGGTTGCGATCGAGGAGGACGTACGCAATGTCGCCCGCGCCCAGCAAGAGCGGGTCGGGAAATGGCAGGTGGAACTGGCCTTCCGTGACGATCTGTATGCAGCCTTCAAAGCGTTCGCCGGTGGGGACGAGGCCGCTGCCCTCCACGACGAGGCCAAACGGCTGGTCGACTTTTGGGCGCGAGACTTTCGTGATGCCGGCCACGAGCTCGAACCGGCCGCCCGAGCCGAGCTCAAGCGATTGAGCGAGCGAATGGTGGAGCTGTCGGTCCGGTTCTCCACCAACCTCGCCGAATATCAAGACGCCCTCGTGGTCACTCGGGAAGACCTGATCGGTTTGCCCGACTCCTACATCGATCGTCTCAAGCCGGGCGACCAACCAGGGACCTACCGGGTGACGATGGACTACCCCGACGTCATCCCATTCCGGGAGAACTCACCCCGCCGGGACCTCCGCCACCAGCTCACCTTGAAGTTCAACAACCGAGCGGTGACGTTGAATCGGCCGATCCTCGAGGAGGCGCTCGAAATCCGCCACCGGATCGCCCAGCTCTTCGGCGTTCCTTCGTGGGCACACCACCGCATGAAGGACAAGATGGCTCATGACCCAGAAACGGTGGCGCAGTTCTATGCAGGGCTCATGCCGGCTCTCCAGTCAAAGGCCGCGGAGGAGATCGCCGTCATGAGCCGGCTGTTGGAACATGACACCGGCGACGGGACGGCCCAAGCCTGGGATCGCGACTATTACCACACCCAGCAGTTGAAGACCGACTACGGGGTGGACCCAATGGAGGTGGCCAACTACTTCCCCTTGGGTCTCGTGGTGGACGGCATGTTCTCGCTCACCGGGGAGGTGTTCGGGCTTCGCTACGTCTCGGTCGACCAAGCCAACGCCTGGCATCCCGATGTCACCATGTACCGAATTCACGACGCCAGCACCGATGAGCTGCTCGCCTACTTCTACGCCGACCTCTTCCCCCGCGAGGGCAAGTTCTCACACGCCGCCGCCTTCTCGCTGGTGCCCGCCTTCGTCAACGAAGACGGCACGAGGACTGTCCCGGTCTCGGCCATCGTGGCGAATTTCACCAAGCCGACCGCCGATTCGCCATCGTTGCTCCAACACGACGAGGTGCTGACGCTCTTCCACGAGTTCGGTCACATACTCCACATGTCGCTGTCGAAGGCGCGTTTCACACGCTTCTCGGCCGCCAACACCGAGTGGGACTTCGTCGAAGCTCCGTCCCAGATCATGGAGCATTGGTGCTGGAAGACCGAGGTACTGGGACGATTCGCCCGCCACCACCAAACCGGCGAGCCCATCCCGGCCCCTCTGGTCGAACGGCTCGTGGCTGCTCGTGATTTGGATCAGGCGGTCTTCAAGATGCGGCAGGTGGCCTATGGTCAGCTAGATCTCCGCCTTCACGCACCGGGAGAACACCGCGATCTCGACGAGATCCTTACCAGCACCGAACAGTTGACCGGGTTCCCCGTTCCGGAGGGCACCTTCTACCCCGCCAACTTCGGACACCTCCTGGGCGGGTACGACGCCGGCTATTACGGCTACCTGTGGGCCGAGGTATTCGGCGACGATATGTTCAGCCGGTTCGAGGCAGAAGGGGTAACCAACCCGGCGGTAGGTGGCGATTACCGACGTAAGGTTTTGGAGCCGAATGGTTCGAAGGATGCCTTCGAGCTTCTGCGCGATTTCCTCAAGCGGGAACCGAGCAACGCCGCCTTCCTGCGCAAGCTCGGGATCGACTCCTGAGCCGGCCCGGTTCCCGCTGGCGGCCTCTGCCGGCTGCGCGTTTCCACCCACCAAACCCTCGGGTAGATCGACACGGGGCACCCCCCATCGAACAGGTTTAGGGAACCGCCGGCGGCCGGCCGACGTACAACCTTCTGGTAGAAGCCCTTTACCCGTGGTTTAGCCCGGAGAGGGGAAGATCGCCTCAAGGCCATCCGGAAGGGGGACGGCGACGAACCCCGGACCGGGCGGTTTGGTGCCGGAGCGGGAATGAAGTTCGTCATCGAACGGTTGTTCTCGATACGGCCCCCACCAGATCAGGAGGCCAGCAATGGCAGAGACTTTAAAGGGAAAGACGATCACGGGAGTGGTTCGGCCCTCCCGCAAATACACCAAGGGTCGGGTCTGTTCGCACGCAGGCTGCGCCACCAAGCTCAGCCAGTACAACCGGAGGGACTTTTGCTATGCGCATGCCCCGGTCCGGTTCCCCAGGGTGAGAGGGCGAGTCCT
The DNA here is from genome assembly GCA_964445235.1 of uncultured Acidimicrobiia bacterium. Taxonomy (GTDB): domain Bacteria; phylum Actinomycetota; class Acidimicrobiia; order Spongiisociales; family ZC4RG35; genus CAYUKI01. The sequence goes on from CAYUKI010000109.1 coordinate 6,670, forward strand.
TCCCGAAGGAATCTGACCTCCCGGAGGAATTTGAGTTCCTAGGCGCCGCGGTCAACGGTTCTCTCCCCCTCCCCCGACACTGCGACGCCGATGGATGAGGCCCCGGCTCCCTCCGCCGGGGCCTCACTTTGGCGGGCGCTCTCCCCTCCACCACCAAAACCCCGCTCCTACTGAGGGTAAGCGGCCCGAGCACGCGCCAACGTTTCGAGGGCCTCGGCTGCGGGCCGCCAACCGATCACAGTGGTCTTCTTGTCCTCCAGCTCCTTGTAAACCGAGAAGAAGTGTTCGAGCTCCCGTTTGAGATGTTCGGACAGGTCCGACACGTCTCGGGTGGCATCCCACCGCTGGTCGCCGGCCGGCACGCCGATCAACTTGTGATCGGCAGCCCCCTGATCCTCCATCAGGAACACACCGATGATCCGAACCCGGATCCGGCAACCGGGAAACGTCGGCTCCGGAACCAGAGCCATCACATCAAGCGGATCGCCGTCGTCGGCCAGCGTGTTGGGAATGAACCCGTAGTCGGCTGGATATTGGGTGGCCGTGAAAAGGAGTCGATCCAGGAAGATCTCCCCGGTTTCGTGATCGGTCTCGTATTTGTTGCGGGACCCCCGCGGGATCTCCACCACCATCACGACGGCGTCGTCCATGCGTCCCTGAGCCTACGCGCGCACCGGCCGGACCACCAACATGACACCAACCCGTCTAGTGCACCGTCCGGTCAATAATCGTGGGGTCTCGTCGGCCCACGACGCCC
>CAYUKI010000110.1:0-7357 GCA_964445235.1 uncultured Acidimicrobiia bacterium
CCTGGGTGGATGGAGGACCTCTGGTCTCACACCATTTCGTTCATGCAAGAGCCGGCGCTGGCCAACTCGCTGCTGGCTCTGCTCGACGATCCGGCCATCGCCTCCAAGGCGGCCATCTACGAGCAATACGACCATATGCTGTTCCTGAACACCGTCGTTGGACCGGGTCATGACGCCACCTTGCTGCGACTGAAGGGCACCCGCCGGGCCCTGGCGGTATCGACCGACGGCAACGGCCGGCTGTGTTACCTCGACCCGCGGCGAGGAGCGGCCCGCATCGTCTATGAGGCAGCGCTCAATGTGGCAGTGGTCGGTGCCCGACCTTTGGCCCTGGTCGACAACCTCAATTTCGGCAACCCCGAGAAGACGGAGGTGATGTGGCAGTTTGTCGAAACGGTAGAGGGCATCACCGAGGCGTGCCGTGCCCTCGACATTCCGGTGGTCGGCGGAAATGTCTCGTTTTACAACGAGACAGACGGGCTTGACATCTATCCGACCCCGGTAGTGGGTCTGCTGGGCATCGTCGACGAGCTCAACTTCACCCCCCCCCGACTGGATCGGGCCGAGGCCGGCATGGACCTGTGGAGGTTCGGCCCGACCTGGGCCGTCAACCTGGCTGGAAGCGCCTTCGAGAAGGTGACTTTCGCCCACGTTGGGGGTCGACCCTCCGCCCCCGACCCCACCAGCGCTCGGCTTGCCATCGAAACCGCTCGGAGGCTGGCCGCCGGCGATTTGGCCTCGGTCCTGCACGACATCTCGGAAGGGGGGTTGGCGATGGCGGTGGCCGAGATATGTATCGCCTCGGGAGTGGGTGCACGGCTCTATTTCGACGACTGGCGGCATCTCTTCTGTGAGGACCCGCACAGATTCGTCGCCGCCGCGCTGGCCGAGAACCGACAACGGGTGACGGAGGTCGCCGACCAACTCGGCATCACCGCCGAACCCATCGGCTCGTTCGGGGGTGGCGAGATCACCTTCGAGAGGGCAGGGATGCGCACCTCGCTCGATCTGGCGGTGGCCACAGAAGCCAACCGGCGGGCCCTGCCCCGGCGTCTCGTGTAGGAAACCCTGCCGTCTCCACGACTCTCCACCCGTCAGACGGAGCGCCGAGCGGGTAGGGTTGACGGGGAGGTTCCCGTGGAAGTCACTCTTCTCGATTCGATCCCCATCTTGGCCAGGCTGCCAATGGAACAACGCGCCTGGATCGCCGCCCACGCCAGCGAAACCTTCGTACCGATCGGTTCTCACCTCGTCAAGGGGGGGGACATCGCCTATCGCTTCTTCGCCATCCTCGAAGGCACCGCCGTCGTCAGCCGCGATCAAAAGCCGGTAGCCAGTCTGCTCCCCGGCGACGTGTTCGGAGAAATGGCGCTGCTGGACGACACTCCCCGCAATGCCGACGTGGTCGCGGTCACCGCCATGCGCATCATCACGATGATGAGTTGGGACTTTCGGGAGGCGCTCGGGCTCTTTCCAGAGTTTGCCGGCGAGGTTGCCAGCGTCACGAGCAGCCGGGCGGATGCTGCGGGAGGTTGACCGGCCGCCCGTACAATCCTTCGGTGAACCACGCGGATCGGCCCGGTGAGGCTTGCGGCCTTTTCGGCGTGTACGCACCCGGTCAGCGAGCCTCCAATCTCATCTATTTCGGGCTGTTCGCGCTCCAACACCGCGGCCAGGAGTCGGCCGGCATCGCCACCTCCGATGGGGACACCCTCACCGTCTATAAGGACATGGGCTTGGTGGCCCAGGTCTTCGACGAGACGTCGCTTGCCGCCCTGGACGGACATGTCGGCATCGGCCACACCCGCTACTCGACCACCGGATCGACGACCTGGGAGAACTCCCAACCCGTCCACCGCCAGGTCGGCGCCCTTTCCATCGCCCTGGGACACAACGGCAACCTCACCAACTCCGTCCAACTCGCCGAGCGGCTTGGCTGGACTCGTCCGGCGACCGACTCGGAGTTGATGGCCGAGGCCATCGCCCAGTCGGTCAGGCAGGCCGAATCAGACGATGGAGCGCTGGAGGCGGCCCTGCTGGCCGCGCTCCCCGCGTTCGAAGGGGCATATTCACTGGTGTTGATGGACCAGGCCCACCTGGTGGGGGTGAGGGATTGTCACGGTTTTCGCCCCCTCTCGCTTGGTCGTCTCCCCGGGGGGGGGTGGGCCCTCGCCTCGGAGACCGCCGCACTCGATCTGGTGGGAGCGACCTACGAGCGAGAAGTCGAGGTCGGCGAGGTGGTCATCATTGATTCCGACGGTGTCCGCAGCGTGTACCCCTTCGAGCAGGTCGACCCCCGGTTATGCATCTTTGAATTCGTGTACTTCGCCCGCCCGGACAGCCGCCTGCTGGGTCGCAGCGTCCATGCCGCCCGCCAGGAGATGGGCCGACTGCTGGCCGACGAACACCCAGCCGAGGTCGACGTGGTGGTGCCGGTACCTGAGTCGGGGATTCCCGCCGCCCAAGGGTACGCGGCGGCGTCGGGGGTGGCCTACGCCGATGGACTGGTCAAGAACCGATACGTTGGGCGTACGTTCATCGAACCAAGCCGCTCACTTCGCGAGCGCGGCATCAGGCTGAAGCTCAACCCCATCTCCTCCACCCTCGAGGGCCAACGAGTGCTGCTGGTCGACGATTCGATCGTCAGGGGTTCCACGACCAAGCAACTCGTCCAGATGGTGAGGGACGCAGGTGCGGTCGAGGTCCATCTGCGCATCTCCTCCCCCCCCTACCGGTGGCCTTGTTTCTACGGCATGGACACCTCCGACAGCTCCCAATTGCTGGCCAGCCGCCTCGAGGTCGACGAGATTGCCGGTTACCTCGGCGCCGACTCGCTCGGCTACCTGTCGGTGGAAGGTCTCGAGAAGGCCACCGGGGGAGGCGGTTTCTGCACTGCTTGCCTGACCGGCCTCTATCCCACCGATGTAACCGGAGCCGCTGACAAATACGCCCTGGAGCGACGCCTTTGACCACCTACCGGCAAGCCGGAGTGCACCAGGCCGGGGCCGACCGGCACGTCGAGAGGATCGGCCCGCTGGTGACCTCGACCTGGCAAGGGAAAGTGGTGGGCGGCTTCGGTGGTTTCGCGGCCGGGGTCGAGTTGCCGGCGGGGTACCGGCGTCCGGTGCTGATGATGACCACCGACGGCGTGGGGACCAAGCTGGAACTAGCCCGCCGCACTAGGAATTGGGAAGGAGTTGGTTACGACCTGGTGGCCATGTGCGTCGACGATCTCGTTGCTACTGGCGCCCGCCCCCTCGCCCTGGTCGATTACCTGGCGGTCGGCAAGCTCAACCCCGAACGGGACACCGCCATCGTCGCTTCCATCGCCGCCGCTTGCCGCGCCGCCGGTTGTGCTCTGCTCGGAGGAGAGACGGCCGAGCACCCGGGGGTGATGGCGCCCGACCAGGTCGACCTGGCCGCCACTGCCCTCGGGGTGGTCGAATTCGGGGAGGAGATCACCGGTGACGCGGTCCGACCCGGCGATGTCATCCTCGGCCTGACCTCCCCGAACCTTCGCTCCAACGGCTATTCACTGATCCGGGCGGTCCTGAGCGACGATGACATGATGGTCTTCGGCGAGGAGCTGCTGGCGCCATCGCTGATCTACGCCCCGGAGGTGCTGGACGCCATCGCCGCCGGCGGCGTGCACGGGCTAGCGCACATTACCGGGGGGGGCCTGCCCGGCAACCTCATCAGGGCGCTGCCCGACGCCTGCCGGGCCATCGTCGACGTGTCACTGCTCCGGCCTCCCGAGATTCTGTCCGTCATCCGGAAGGTCGGTGACATCTCGGAGGAGGAGTTGTGGTCGGTGTTCAACATGGGAATCGGCTTCTGCTTGATAGCCGATCCGTCAGCCGTTCCCGGCCTGCGACAGGCTCTGTCGCCCCACGAGGTCACGGCCATCGGTGAAATCGTGACGGGAGAACGGGGTGTTGAGATGCGTCGGGAACCTCACCGCCGACGCCGGTCGTCGAATCCTTCATGAAAAGAGCCGCCTCCTCGATGCTCCTGTTTGCCCTGGCTGTCGGGGCCTGCAACTCCGAAGAAGGCCCGGTATTGACGGTCCCTTCGGATCCACAGGCTGTGGTTCTGTCGGTCCGCAGTGAAGGGGGCTTCGCACCCCCCGAGTTCCTGCTCAGCCGGGTACCTCGGTTCACATTGCTGGCCGACGGCACACTCATATCCGAGGGACCACAGATCATGCTTTTCCCCGGACCGTTCCTGCCCAGTCTCCAGACGTCACGGATCGATGAGGAGACCTTGCAGGGAGTGCTCGAGTACGTAGAGGGCATCGGCTTCCCCGATATCGACCTGGAGAGGAACGATGAAGCCGCCCTCTTCATCGCCGATGCTCCCGATGACGTCGTCACCTACTTCGACGAGGGCGGCGAGCACGTCTTCTCCGTATATGGCCTCACCATCTACGAGCAGTTCACCGACGCCCGGGTCGTGCAACTCCGCGATCTGGTCCGGTTGCTCGAAAACGCCTCGTTCGCCACCACTCCAACCGGCGACTACCGGGGCCAGGTCGTCCAGGTGATCGCGGGGGTATCGGAGTTCCCTCCCGAGCCCGCCGTCGCTAATGAAAGGCCGTGGCCGCTGCCGGTGTCCTTCGATGAGCTCGATGAGGTGTTCGGCGGTTGGAGGTGTCGAACGTTTGCCGGAGCGGAGGCGGAGGCCTTGCTTTCGGTTTTCACGTCGGCCAACCAGGCCACCACCTGGGACCTGGACGGAGTCCAGTACCGGCTTATAGGCCGGCCGCTCCTGCCCGGTGAAACCGGTTGCGCAACCCTGAACGGGTCCGGCTAGACAGAGCACTAGTCGGCCCAGGGTTCATCTGTGGGCCCTGGGTAGTACTGGGTACGTGCCAGAACCCTGGGTTCGGATTTCAGTCTTCCGTCGGGCTGACGGCAGCCTTGCTGGCGATCTCGGTGACCACCGCCTCATTGGCCAGGGTGGTCACGTCGCCGAGCTGGCGGTTTTCGGAGATGTCGCGCAGCAACCGACGCATGATCTTTCCTGACCTGGTCTTCGGTAGGTCGTCGGTAAAGACGATCGACCTGGGTTTGGCGATGGCGCCGATCTTCCCTGCCACGTGCTCGCGCAGCTCGACGATCAGGGCATCGTCACCGACCACCCCTGCTCGCAGGGTCACGAAGGCAGCGATGGCCTGACCGGTGATCGGATCGGTACGACCCACCACCGCCGCCTCGGCGACGGTGGGATGGTCGACCAGGGCCGACTCCACCTCGGTAGTGGAGATGTTGTGGCCGGCAACGAGCATGACGTCGTCGACCCTCCCCAACAACCAGAAGTAGCCGTCCTCGTCTCGCTTGCAGCCGTCGCCCGGGAAATAGCGCCCGGGAAAGCGCGTCCAGTAGGTCTGAACGTAACGATCCGGGTCGCCGTAAATCGTCCTCACCATGGCGGGCCAAGGCCGATCGATGACCAGATACCCACCCCCCCCCAACGGGACCGAGGCACCGCTGTCGTCGACTACGTCGGCAAAGATCCCCGGGAAGGGGATGGTTGCGGAGCCAGGCTTGGTCGCCACCACGCCGGGAAGGGGCGTGATCATGATCGCCCCGGTCTCGGTCTGCCACCACGTGTCGACGATCGGGCAACTTTCACGCCCGATGTGCTGGTGGTACCACATCCAGGCCTCGGGGTTGATCGGCTCCCCCACCGTGCCGAGCAAGCGCAAGCTGGAGAGATCATGGCGGGCCGGATACTCGTCTCCCCACTTCATGAAAGAGCGGATGGCGGTCGGGGCGGTGTAGAGGATGGTGACACCGAGCTCGGCGATGATCGACCACAAGCGATCTTTGTCGGGGTGGTCGGGTGTTCCTTCGTAGATCACCCCGGTGACCCCGTTGGCCAGCGGCCCGTAGACGATGTACGAATGGCCGGTCACCCACCCGACATCGGCTGCACACCAGAAGACGTCGTCCGGTTTGACGTCGAAGACGTAGCTGTGGGTGGTGGTGACCCCGACCAGGTAGCCGCCTTGGGTGTGGACAATGCCCTTCGGTTTGGCTGTGGTGCCCGACGTATAGAGGACGTAAAGCAGGTCTTCGGCGTTCATCACGGCAGGCGGGCAGTCGCTTGACTGTTTCGGCACCAGCTCGTGCCACCAGAGGTCGCGACCGGGCGTCATCTCTGGCGAGTTGTCGGTCCTCCTCAACACCACGACGTGCTCGACGGAGGGACATCGAGCGACCGCCAGATCACTGTTCACCTTGAGGGGAACGACTTGGCCGCGCCGCCAGGCGCCATCCTGGGTGACCACCACCCGGGCTTGGGTGTCTTCGATACGGCCGGCCAGGGCGTCGGCCGAGAACCCGCCGAAGACCACCGTGTGGCCGGCGCCGATGCGAGCGCAAGCGAGCATGGCGATGGGTAACTCGGGCACCATGCCCATGTAGATGGCGACCCGATCCCCCTTTTCCACACCGAGCGACTTGAGGGCGTTGGCGAAACGGCAGACCTCGGCGTGCAGCTCTCGATAGGTGATCGTTCGGCGATCCCCGGGTTCTCCCACGAAGTGATAGGCGACCTTGTCCCCGATCGAGGAAAGATGGCGGTCGAGGCAGTTGTAGGAGATGTTGAGCTCGCCGTCGCTGAACCATTTGTAGAAGGGCGGGTCGGAGTCGTCGAGGATCGAGGTCGGTTCCTTGAACCAGGTCACCCGTTCTTTGGCCTGCTGTTCCCAGAACCGCAACCAGTCGGCTTGGGCGGCGGCGTGAATGCCCGGTTGGGCGTTGGCTTGGGCGGTGAATGCGGCCGCCGGTGGAAAAGTCCGCTCCTCACGGAACAGGTTTTCGATCGCCTGGCTCATCTGCTCTCCTGGACGGGAAGGGCGGACCATACCAAGGGCCGAGGCGCCGGAACGGCCGTCCGGCCATCGTGACTAGTACGGCTGAGGGTTTCTCAAACGACTCGTGTCGACCAGGCCCCGCGGGGTTAGAAAGTACGCACCGGCTTGTCCCTGGCGAGGTTCTACCTCGAGCCGGTGTCGGGGGCTGCCTTCGGGTGGCCCCCGGCGCGTTTTATCCCAATCTGGGTAAGCCGGATGGCGAGGGCCGCCACCGCCAGCAGAGGGACCCAGTCACCCCACCTCGTGTAAAGAGTCGGCCCCCCGGTGCGAAGCCTCACCGTTCCGGTCAAGACCTCGGCGGTGGCGAGTCCGGTGGTCGGCCCGATCATTCCCCCGTTGGTGATGAAGGCCGACCGACCCGTGACGGCGGCATGGACGATGTCGACACCCAACTCCGCCGCCCTCATCCTGGTCATCCCGATCAGCTGATCGGACGCCGGGCTGTACGGGTAGCTGCCCTCGTTGGTGGCCACCACC
>CAYUKI010000111.1:0-7352 GCA_964445235.1 uncultured Acidimicrobiia bacterium
AACCCGCTCTGGCGCGCCAAGAACGACCTACCGGCCGTACTGGCCGCGCCAGAAGGGGTTTATTGGGCTCGTGGAAGCCTTCGGGGTGAAGTCCCCCGAGCTGATCGCCCTGGTGGGGGCTGGTGGCAAGACCACCCTCGCCTTTCGATTGGTGGATGAACTGCGCACCGCCCACCAAAAGGTCGTGCTCACCACCACCACCAAGATGGGCGCCGATCAAACCGGTGGCCTTCCGGTGACGGCACCCGATCCGGTTCGAATCAGGGCCCTCCTCGACACCGACGGAGCCTGCCTCGTGGTCGCCAGCACCGACGGGCATAAAGCAATGGGTCCCCCCTCCGAGTGGGTGGACCACCTCTACGACCAAAGAATGGCCGACGTCATCGTGGTGGAGGCAGATGGAGCTCGACAGAGAAGGGTCAAAGCGCCGGCGCCACACGAACCGCTCATTCCCTCCCGGACAACGCTGGTGGTGGCGGTGATGGCGGCCGATGCCATCAACCGAGTCATCGAGGACGTCGCTCACCGGCCCCTCCGGGTGGCGGCGGCCGCCGGATGCTCCCCATACGACCACCTGACCCCGGCGCGGGCGGCCCGCCTCTTGGCCAACCCGATCGGAGGCCGCAAAGGGGTTCCGGAGTCGGCGCGGTTCATCGTGGCGATAACCAAGGTGACGGATTTCGATCGGGTCGGGGCCGGCGAGGTCGCGGCGCTGCTGGCCCCGGTGGAGTGCCATCTGCTGGAGGCTCACAATTAGATCTGACCGCCCGGTGCTCGGGGAGCGTCCAGGGTCGTCCAAGACGATGGTGGGAGGCCGACTCCTCGTCTCGTTAGCCTCCGGGCCGTGATTGCTGCTGCAGTCAACTTCATGCCCGAGGTTCCGGCCCCGGAGGTAGCTGACCTTGCCCGCCTCGCCGAAGCTCTCGGCTACCGACGCTGCTGGGTCTACGACGAAGGCCTGACCGCTCGCGACGTTTACGTGACGCTCACGGCGGTGGCGCTCGCCACCAGAGGTGTTTCGATCGGACCCGGCATCACCAACCCCTTCACCCGCCACCCCGCCTCCACTGCCGGCGCCATTGCCACTCTCGACGAGCTGGCCGGAGGACGGGCCTTCCTCGGCATCGGCGCCGGCGGCAGCCTCACTCTCGATCCGCTCGGAATCGATCGGCGAAAGTCGATGACCGCGGTGCGGGAGACCGTAGCCGCCTGCCGGGCGCTCTTCTCCGGCCGCCAGACCGACTACCAGGGAACGTCGTTTGCGTTGCGCAAGGCCAGCCTCGCTTACGCCCGGCCCGACATCGAGATTTGGCTGGCCGGTCGGGGGCCCAAGATGCTGGCTCTAGGGGGAGAAGTGGCCGATGGGGTGCTGCTCGAGTTCATTCATCGGGACCTGCTCGCCGAGCATTTCGATCTCGTCAGGGCGGCCGGAGCAGCGGTAGGCAACAACCCCCGCCTTTGCTACTCAACGTTCGTGATCACCGATACGGCCGGCATGGACCGGGCCAAGCGGCATTTCAGCTACCGCTTCCTCGACTCCCCTCCTCGGGTGCGGGAGTTGATCGGTATGACCGACGAGGACGTCGAAGTGGTCCGCGCCGCCCTGCCCGATGGACTTGACGCGGCTGCTAGGCACATCAAGGAAGAATGGGTAGAGCCATTCGTGATCGCCGGCACCGTCGACGAATGCGCCCACCAGATCGCCGCGCTGGCAGGTCTCGGGGTCGAGGAGTTCCTCCTGCCGGTGGTGGAGGTAGAGGGAGCCCGCCATCTGATGGAGATCGTGGCCGAGGTCGTCGACCGATCGTGAGCTATCCGAACTTCGAGGCCTTCGCCGTCGATCCAGCGGACCTCGGGATCGACACCCCGACCAGCCCACCCCTGCCGCTGCTGGTCGATCCACCGGCGCCTCCCGTTCATAATCCCAGCGGAGAGCGGCTGGTGGAGGTCTCGCATCCACTCATCTCGGTGCTGGGTTGCTACCACCGTGTGGGGTTGGCGGGCGCCCGGCCCGACACGCGATTGCGAGCCGGCGCTTTCGAACGCCTGACCAGGGCGGTTGCCATCCTTCCCCCGGGGTTCGGATTGGCGGTGTTCGACGGCTGGCGATCACTCCAATTGCAGACCGAGCTCTACCGAGCCGCCTATTCCGACCCCCAACTACCGCCCGGATTCGTAGCCGAACCGAGCACCGATCCAACCAAGCCGCCGCCCCACTTGACCGGCGGCACCGTCGACCTGACCCTGACCTACGATCGAACCCCCCTCGCCCTCGGGACCACGTTCGACGACTTCTCGGAGGCGGCCCACACCGCCGCCTTCGAGGAAACTCCCAGCCTGGTCCGCGCCCTGCGCCGCCTGCTCTTTTGGACGATGTCCGAGGCCGGCTTCGTCGTCCTGGCCCAGGAATGGTGGCACTTCGAGTACGGGACCGGCCGCTGGGCGGCGATCCGCCGAAGCACCCCCCTCTATGGAGCGACGGAATGAACCCCCTCCGCCAGGCATCCGGTCCGGACAAGAGTTAGTTTCGATGTCGGTGCGACGCCTCGAAGAGCTACGACTACCCGAGATCGACGAGAGGTTGGACGAGCATTCGATCCTGGTGCTGGTGGTCGGGGCGATCGAGCAACACGGACCCCACCTACCGCTCAACACCGATCTCCTCATTCCGACCGCAGCTGCCGACGAGGCCGTGGCCCGATTCGGCGATGAGCTCGATCTCTGGCTGCTCCCCCCCCTGGCCGTCACCAAGTCCAATGAACACGCCTGGGCGCCGGGCACGTTGTGGCTCTCCGCCCGCACCCTTCTATCCGTCATCGAAGACCTAGGCCGTTCCCTGACAACCCTGCCGACTCGCAAGCTCGTGTTCCTGAACGGACACGGGGGCAACAGCGCCCTCCTCAACGTCGCCTGTCGAGAGCTTCGTCTGCAGCATGGCTGGATGACCTTCCTCGCCCACCCGATGGTGCCTCCCGATCAGGGGGGGGAATCGGCGCCCACCGAAAGAGGCATGGGCATCCATGGGGGCTTTCTCGAGACCTCGCTCATGCTGCACCTGGCGCCCCACCTGGTGTGGATGGACCTCGCCACCCCGAACGTGCCGGACCTGGCCAACCGTTACGTTCGCTTCGGGGGGCCGGTGACGTTCGGCTGGCTCTCCAATGACTTCGGCACGGAAGGCCACATCGGTGATCCGACCGGTGCCACCGCCGACGCCGGCCGCCAGACCTTCGACCAGATCGTTGCCACCTTCGGCGACACCTTGCGTGAAGTGGCGCGTTTCCGGCTCCCTGCTTAAAGCCGGGAGAGCTCCCTCTCCACCTTCGCAACGAATCGAAGCCGATCACGCTCGGTCGAACGATCGATGTCGTACATGGCGATCCACCTTGTCCGGCACCTCGGCGCGGCAAGACGAGGCAGCGCCCTGGTCATCAACCGCTTCCCCACTCCTCCCTCGAAACCGTTCACCCACCAAGAGGAACCGTGGGAGGTCACCACCACCATCTTCTCGATCTTGTCGAGGTGGGGGTGCTTGGCGCCGAAATGGGCGTGGATGAACTCGAGCATCCGGGCAGGCGGGCCAGACCACCAGGTCGGGTACACCCAAACCACCGCTTCCGTCTCCTCGAGAAGCCCGATGCCGTCACCGGTGTAAAGGTCGTGGTGGCGGACCTGATGGCGGCTACTCAGAACGGCAACGACCCGGGCCGCCACGTGCGTGGTGAACGACTCATCACACGGGTGGCAGGACATCACCAACACCCTCATAGACGGCCCATCCCCCGCGCCACCCGCGCAACGAACTCCTCCTTGGCTCCCGGCGAGGCCGCCTCGTATTCGTACAAGGCGTACCAAGCCGTTCGAACCCGCCCCGGCACGTTGAGGCGCAGGGTCCGCAATACGGTGGTTCTCGAACCATCTCCACCCGCTCTCACCTCGGCGGCGGTCTGCGTGCAGGTGGTGATGCCGCCGATCGACCTGACCGTTCGAAGGTTGGGCCGGACCCGATGCTGGGAATCGAACACGAACGCCACTCCGGGCGCCAACACCCGCTCCAACCAGCCCTTCACCAACGGAGGCGGAGTCCAGAGCCGGGTCGGAAAAACGAACACCAGGGCGGCAGCTGCAGCGACCAGACGCGCATGCGAGGCCACCTGGGGGTCGAGGATCGGGTGGTTGCCGTGGTAAGCCCGTCGCTCCTCCGCCGACATCGCTATAACAAACCCTTCCGCCACCAAATCGAGGCAAGTCACGGTGAACCGAGGCTCTAGTCCTGTCGTTGCGGCTGCTGCCAGCCGGTGGTGGAAGGGGTCGCTGGCGGCCAGCGCCACCAACGCTGAGGGTTTCGTCATCGGCACCAGTATGAAGGATCGATTCCTGAGTCATCCATCGGTCTGGTACCTGGTTTCGATGATCTTCTCACCGTCCGCCAACGACTTCCGCAGCGCCGACACGTAGACCTGCACCGAATGCGAGGCGGTTCTAGGAGGCTCATCCCCCCAGAGCAGCTCGACCAGCCGGTCGGTCGAGACGAGTTGATTGGGATGGGTCAGCAGAACGGCCAGCAGCGCCCGTTGCTTGGGCGGCCCGAGGTCGACCGGGCCGTCTCCGGTCTCGGCTTCCAGAAAACCAAGCATTCGGTACTGCATGCCGCCTCCGCAAGCTATCAAATCCGGCCCCCCTCTACGGCCGCTCTATGAGCTGGCACCGTGGAGCGCCGAAGTTATCCACGGGCTAAGGTCGATTCCCATGGCCGTTCACGTCGATACGCTGCTTTCGCTCTTCCGCTCCATGTGGACCGTCCGGGCGTTCGAGCAGGGCTTGGAACGAGAATTCCAGAAGGGGAACGTCCCCGGCATGCTCCACACCGGCTTGGGGCAGGAGGCCATTCAAGCCGCCCTCGCCGCCCATCTCGAGAAGACCGACGCGTTCTTCCCGGACCATCGCTGCCACGGTGTCAACGCCCTGGCCCAGGAGCGACACAAGGGCAACGGCCGGGCCATCATGGCCGAGCTTTTCGGCCGAGCGACCGGAGTCTGCAGCGGCAAGGGCGGAAGCCTCCACTCGGCCGATCCGGAGGTGGGGAACTTCGGGAACAACGCCGTCGAAGGTTCTTACATGGCCACCGCCTTGGGTGTGGCGCTGGCCAATCAGATGCGCAACGAACCGAAGGTCGCCTGTTGCATCATCGGCGATGGCACCGTCGGACGCGGCGAGTTCCACGAGAGCCTCAACATGGCCAAGATCTGGTCGCTCCCGGTTCTCTATGCCTGCGTCAACAACGGTTACGCCATCTCCACGCCGGTGGCGGAGGCCCACGCCTCCGGGGACATCGTCGACATGGTCGCCGGCTACGGCATAGCCCACGAACAGGTCGACGGCAACGACTTCGAGGCCTCCTATGAGGCGGTGGGGCGGGCCGTCGCCCATATTCGGGCCGGCAAGGGCCCGTTCTTCCTCGAGTTCAAGACCTGGCGCTGGCAGGGGATCTTCGCCGGGGAGTTCCGACCTGCCGAGGAGGTGCGGCATTGGAAGGAAGACCGCGACCCGATCAGGCTCGCCCGCACCCGCTTGCTCGACACCGGCGAGGTCGAAGAAGGCGAGCTGACCGCCATCGAAGGCGCCGAGAAGGCCAGGATCGAGGAATGGATCGAGTTTGCGCTGGCCAGCCCCACGCCCGATCCGGCCAAGGCCACCACCGACGTCTACGTGGGCTGGGAGATCACGACCCGATGACCATCACACAACCGGCCGCGACCCTTTCCCCCCCCCGCACCAAGACCATGGTCGCGGCCCTCAACGAGGCCCTCGACTTGGCCATGGCGGAACACCCCGAGATGTTCCTCATCGGCGAGGACATCGGCGCCATGGGGGGAGATTTCGGAGTCACCCGCAACCTGTTCAAGAAGTACGGAAAGGAACGGGTGCGCGATACCCCGCTTTCGGAGGCCGCCATCGTGGGAACCTGTGTGGGTGCGGCGATGGTGGGAATGCGCCCAGTCGCAGAGATCATGTTCGCGGACTTCCTCGGCGAGTGCTTCGACCAGCTCGTCAACAACGCCGCCAAGATGCATTACATGTTCGACGGCCAGTTCAAGGCCTCGATCGTCGTCCGTACGGCCACCGGTGGTGGTTTCGGCGGAGGTCCCCATCATTCCCAGTCCGTAGAGGGCTGGTTCCTCAACGTGCCTGGCTTGGTGGTCGTGGGGCCCTCTAACCCCGCCGACGCCAAAGGCTTGCTGATCTCCTCGATCGAGAGTGACGATCCGGTCCTGTTCCTCGAACACAAGGCGCTCTACTCGAGCAAAGGGGAATTGCCGGAGGGCTATTACCGAACCCCCCTCCGGCAGGCCGCCGTGCGTCGCCCGGGCACCGATGTCACCATCGTCGCCGCGATGCGAATGCTGACAGAGTCCCTCGCCGCCGCCGAAACCCTCGCCGCCGAAGGGATCGACTGCGAGGTCATCGACCTTCGCACCATCCGTCCCTACGACGCCGAGACCATCGTTTCCTCGGTCGCCCGGACTCGTCGAGCGGTGGTAGCCAATGAGGCCCCCAAGATAGGCGGACTCGCCTCCGAGCTCTCCGCCTTGATCTCAGAGGAGTGCTTCCGGTCGCTGAAGGCTCCGGTGCAGCGAGTGGCCGCCCTCGACGCGCCGATTCCCTTCTCGCTCGTTCTCGAAAAGTTCGTGATCCCCGGCCGCGACGATGTGGCGGCGGCCGTTCGCAAGGTGATGGCAGATGGCGCATGACGTGATCCTTCCCAAATGGGGCCTCACCATGGAGGAAGGCACCATCTCGGTCTGGCACAAGCGAACCGGGGACGCGGTTGCCGAAGGCGAGATCATCGCCATCATCGAAACCGACAAGATCGAGACCGAGCTGCCCTCTCCGGCAGCCGGCACCATCACCGCCATCCTGGTGGAGGAGCAGAGCACGGTCCCGGTGGGCACGGTCATCGCCATCATCGAGTGATGAGTCAATCGAGAAGATTCGAACACCGCTTAGCCCTCGTCACCGGCGCGTCTCGCGGCATCGGTGCCGCCACCGCCCGGGCATTTGCAGCCGAAGGAGCGGCGGTTGCCATCAACTACCGGGAGGACCGGTCGGGTGCCGAAGAGGTAAAGGCGGCCATCGAAGGGGCGGGCGGCCTTGCTCGGCCTTTCCAGGCCGACGTCGGCGATCCTGGCGCCGTCGAGGCGATGGTCGACGCGGTCACGGACTGGAGGGGACCGGTCGAAATACTCGTCAACAATGCTGCGGCCACCAATCGCAGCCCCTTCTTCGATGTCTCCATCGACGACCTGGACAGATTATGGAACGCCAACGTCCGCGGCGTTTTCCACCTGAGC
>CAYUKI010000112.1:0-7292 GCA_964445235.1 uncultured Acidimicrobiia bacterium
GATAGCCATCTGGCTGAGCAATGGCAGTCCGGGGGCCAGGCGGGCCGCCCCCACTAGAGAGGCGGCGCGTTGCGCCGGTCTGGTGCCCTCGAGCAGAAACTCCACCTCCGGGAAGGTGCCGACCGAGACCTCAAGTTCGGTCCGGAGCAGGTTCAGACGCTCGGCGAAGCTGAGATAGAGGCGGTCGCCGTTGCCCAGCTCGTGGAGGGCAGTGGCAACGTCATCGACCACCTCGAGGTCGGAAGGGGAGTCAACGGCGCGGAGGATCGCCTCCTCGAAGCGGGTGAGACCGGCCGCCCATTGCTGGGCGGCCAAACCCATGAGCGCGTCGGGAGCGGCAAGTTCAGGCGCGGCGGTAATACCGGCCAACTCGGTCGTAGCGTTCCCTACCGTCTGCTGGAGAGCGTCCATCACTCGGGTGAACTCACCGCGCTGCACACCGATGAGACGACCGGCGATGTCCTCGAAGCTGGTGGCGGACTGGGCGATCTCGGTGGATTGACGCCGGGCTTCGTCGAGGTAGGCCGATTGCAGGCGGGCATCGTCGGTGAGCCGACCAACCAACACTGCCAAAACGGCGATGATGGTCACGACCAGCGCCACTACCAGGCGGGTACGCCGGTGCGACCGTTGGCGGTTTCGGAACACTGTGTGGGCGAGGGGGGACTTGAACCCCCACGTCCTTGCGGACACAGGAACCTGAATCCTGCGCGTCTGCCAATTCCGCCACTCGCCCATGTCAGAGGGCGGCGGGCCGCCCGTTGTGGCAGGCGGCGGATGGTACCACGGGGGGTTGTCCCCCCCTCCCGGTAGACTCCGGTCGTGAAGCTGGCACGCCAGCTCGAACGCCGAATCGAGCAACTGGTCGAGGGCGTGGCAGGCAAAGTGTTTCCTGGCCCTCTCCACCCCGTGGAGTTGACGGCGCGTCTTCTGCGGGAAGCCGACCTGGCCGTCTCACCCTCGCCGGCCGGCCCAATCACCGCCAACGTGTTTCGGGTGGGGGCCCACCCGAAGGACCTGGCCGGTTTCGAAGTTGGCAGCCTTCTGGCGGTCGAATTGGCGCGTATGGTCGACGACGAAGCCGCCCAACGAGGTTGGCGGCTCGAAGGTCCGGTGGTCGTGGAGATATACCCCGATCCCGAAATCGACGCCGGGTCACTCTCGGTAACGACGTCGGTATCGGCCGGTCCGCTCCCGCCTTGGGCCAACCTGATCGGTCGGGGCGTGCTACCGGTTTGCTTCAATCGGGTCGTGATGGGACGGTCCCGCACCGCCGATGTGGTCATCAACGCACCGGAGGTGAGCCGTGTCCACGCCATGTTGTGGAGAGAGGCCGGCCGTACCTGGGTGGAGGACCTCGGTTCCACCAACGGTACCTTCGTCGACGGCCGCGCCGCCGACCGCGGGTCGCCCTCGATAGCGGAGGGCGGGGTGCTGTCCTTGGGCGGCCTCCAACTCACCTTTCGGTTGGTGTAGGCCCACCATGCCAGCCGTTCTTCTCACCGTCCTCCGGCTCATCTTCCTCGCCTTGGTCTACCTCTTCGTCTGGCAGGTGGCGCGCAGTATCGCCGGGCACCTGGGAAGCCAACCCGGCCGCCGCTCCGATCGCAAAGCAGTCCGCTCCCTGGTGGTGGTCCGATCCGACAGCCAGGCGGGGATGAAGGTTGCCGTGAAGGATGCATTGGTCCTGGGCCGCAATGCTCAGTCCGACGTCTTGATCGAAGACCCCTACGTCTCCGACATGCACGTCCGGTTGGTTGCCAAGGACGGGCGTCTCACCTTGCACGACCTCGGCAGCACCAACGGGACCTATGTAAACGGTCGCCGTATCACCACGGCCATCGCATTGGACCGGGGCGACGCCGTACAGCTCGGGAAGACCATCTTGGAAGTCCGTTGAGCATCGTCTGGTCGTCCGTCACTCATCTCGGCCGGGTGCGATCGGTCAACCAGGACCGCGCTCACCCCACCGGTGGAGGTCGAAGCGACGGGCCCCAGTTGCTGGTCGTCGCCGATGGCATGGGTGGGCACGTTGGTGGAGAGATCGCCGCTTCAGTGGCGATCGAGGCCGCCCTGGAGTCCGAGGGAACCTTGGAAGAGAGGGTCCGTCAGGCCAACCGGGCGATCGTCGAAGAGGTGGAGGAGAAACCAGAGCTGACGGGGATGGGTACGACGATGACGATGGCCGAGGTCGGAACCGACCGGCGGCTCCGCCTCGCTCACGTCGGTGACAGTCGCGCCTACTTGTTGCGAAGCGGTGTGCTGGTGCAATTGACCATAGACCATACTTTGGTGGCCGAATACGTCGCCCAAGGACGGCTCCGCGCCGACCAAGCCTCCAGCCACCCCCAGCGAAGCCTACTGACGCGCGCCCTCGGGTTGGAAACGCACCTACTGGTCGACACCGCCGATTTCCAGCTGAAGGAAGGAGATCGGTTGCTGTTGTGCTCTGACGGCCTGAACAGCATGCTCTCCGACCGCGAGATCACCGATCTCTTGGATGGCGACTCCACCGAGGAGGCAGCCTGGCGGCTGGTGGAAGCCGCCAATCTGGCAGGGGGCCACGACAACGTCACCGTTGTGGTCGCCGACGTCAGATGACCCGCACCGGCGAGCTGGTCATGTCGGCGGCGGCGGCCGGGTTGGCTGCGTTCGGAGTGACTCTCGTAAACCTGGCGGGGGGGGGAACAATTGATGCCCAGGTTGGCATCACCTTTCTCGTGGTTCTGCTGGCTCTCGGTTCGGTACATGTCGCCGTGCGCCAATGGTGTCCCGGCGCCAGCCCCCTCCTCCTCCCCTTGGTGGGGTTGCTGGCGGCCATCGGCTTCATCGAGATCTACCGGCTCGACCGGTACCGGGCCGGTCTGCAACGGTGGTGGCTGCTGATCGCGGCGGCGACCGCGGTGGGGTTCTTGTTCTGGGTCCGGCGGCGGGGCCTGGCGACGCTGCGCCGCTACCGATACATCTTCCTGCTCGCCTCCTCGGTGCTGCTGATGCTCCCGCTCCTGCCGAGCACGGGGCCCCTGCCTCTTCACGGCCTCGAGATGAACGGCAGTCGCCTGTGGGTCACTCTCGACGTTGGATTCACCGTTCTCCATTTCCAGCCGGGGGAGTTGGCCAAACTCGTGTTCATCGCCTTCCTGGCGTCGTATCTGGCGGAACGTCAGACCGGCCTGGCCGCCAAGAAGCTGAGCGGGCTGGTGGAGCCGCGGCTGCTGTTGCCCTTGGTGCTCGTGTGGCTTGGGAGCGTGATCGTGCTGGTGGTGCAACGCGACCTGGGCGCCTCGCTCCTTCTGTTTGCAGCCTTCGTGGCGGTCCTTTACGCCGCCACCGGCCGGGCCGCATATCTGGGGGTGGGAGGATTGCTCTTCGGGGGGGCGGCGGTGATGTCGTGGGTGATGTTCGACCACGTCCAGCGCCGGGTAGAGGCGTGGCTAAGACCTTTTCAGGTCTACGACGATGCCGGATTTCAGATCTCCCAGGGCCTGTTCGCCCTCGGGACGGGCAGTCTGTCGGGTTCTGGCCCCGGACTTGGGCGGCCCTACCTGATACCCAACGCCACCACCGATTTCATGTTCGCGGCCGTGGGTGAGGAGTTCGGACTGGCAGGATCGGTGGCGGTGTTGGCGGCGTTCGCCCTGCTGGCGGCGGTTGGTTTCGGCATTGCCCTCCGCGCCCGGGAGCGATACCGGAAGCTGCTGGCGGGAGGCCTGGCGTTCGTAATCGGGCTTCAGGCCATACTGATCATCGGTGGTGTGCTGCGGGTCTTGCCTCTCACCGGCATCACCCTTCCGTTCATGTCCTACGGAGGTTCCTCGCTCTTGGGGAACATGCTCGGTGTGGCCGTCCTGCTCAGAATCTCCCACGAGGAGCGCACTTGAACGGACCTCTCCGCCGGCTCGGTTACGTTGTGGTGGCGAGTTTCGCCGTGCTGGTGCTGGCGGTTAGCTATGTCCAGGTGCTGGCCGCCGACCGCTTCCGTGACGACCCCCGTAACGAACGGGTGGCTATCGCTAGAACGGGGAAGGAACGAGGTGTCATCGTCGCTGCCGATGGTGTGGTCCTGGCCGAGTCGGTGGCCGCCGCCGAGGAACGACAGGTCTTCGACCGCCTCTATCCGGGCGGACCGCCCTTCGCCCATCTGGTCGGTTACACCTCTCGCCTCTTTGGTGACACTGGCCTGGAGAGCTCCTACGCCGACCTGTTGCGGTCGAGACGCGATCTCACCATCTCCGACCTGCTCACCGCCCTCACCGGTGGAGACCTCCGGCCCCACCGTCTCGAGCTGACGTTGAGTTCGGACCTACAACAGGCGGTCTACCAGGCCCTAGGTGGTCAACAGGGAGCCGTCGTGGCCCTGGAGCCTCGGACCGGAGCGGTGCTGGCGCTGGTGTCCTCCCCCTCCTTCGATCCGGCCGCGCTCACCGGAGCAAACGCCGCCGCCAGCTGGGAAGCCCTTCTCGCCGATCCAGCCGCCCCACTCTCCAATCGGGCCACTAACGAGCTCTACGCGCCAGCCAGCACCTTCAAGCTAGTGGTGGCGGCGGCGGGCCTCGACGGCTCGATCGCCTCGCCCGACACCGAATATCCCGACCAAGCAGAGCTGGACCTGCCCGGTTCATCGGTGGTGATTCGCAACTTTTCGGGCGAACCATGTGAGGACGGTCAAACCGTCAGCTTGCAGGTGGCCATGGTGCAGTCCTGCAACACGGTCTTCGCCGCTCTGGCAATGCAGCTCGGCGCCGACGTGCTCGGCACCGCCGCCGAAGCAGCCGGCTTCAACCGCCAGTACGAACTGGGGGTCCCGGTGGCGACCAGCGTCTTCCCCCTCGACGAGCTGCGCAATGATCAGGCCGCCTTGGGCCAGAGTGGCATTGGCGAGAGAAGCGTGCGGGCCACCACCATCCAGATGGCATTGGTGGCGGCGGCGATCGCCAATCAGGGGGTAGCGATGACACCCTTCGTGGTCCGTTCGGTGGTGGACGCCGACGGCGTTGTGGTCGAGTCCACTGAAGCCCGCCCTCTCGACCGAGCCATGTCACCTGCCACCGCCCTGCTGATTGGTCAGATGATGGAGAGGGTCGTGACCGAGGGGACCGGGCGGCGAGGGGCGATCCCGGGGGTGAGGGTGGCGGGTAAGACCGGTACGACCGAGTCCGAATCGCGCGCCCCCGACGTCTGGTTCGTAGCGTTTGCGCCGGTGGAGGACCCGGTCATCGCGGTGGCGGTGTTCGTCGAGGAGGGTGGGGAAGCCGGTGAAAGCGCCACCGGGGGCACTGTCGCCGCCCCGATCGCCGCCGAGATCATCGCCCACTACCTGGACAACTAGCGGCCTCCCCTACAATTTCCCCTTCCCCTATGACCTCTAACCAAGTGCTCGCTGCCCGTTATGAGCTCACCGGCCATCTGGCCCGGGGGGGTATGGCGGACGTCTTCACGGCCAAGGACACCCTGTTGGGTCGGCAGGTGGCCATCAAGATCCTTCACTCCCAATTCTCCTCCGACCAAGCCTTCGTCAAACGCTTCCGGCGGGAAGCACAAGCGGCCGCCAACCTCAGTCACCCCAACATCGTCTCCATCTACGACTGGGGCGAATCCGACCAGACCTACTTCATCGTCATGGAGCTGGTCGACGGCCGGTCACTGCGAGATGTCCTCAAGAGCGAGGGTGCGCTCCTCCCCCGCCGGGCGGTGGAGATCGCCGCCGAGGTGGCTACCGCTCTCGGGGTCGCCCACCAAGGCGGACTGGTCCATCGCGATATCAAACCCGGCAACATCCTCCTCACTCGCACTGGGGCGGTGAAGGTCACCGACTTCGGGATCGCCCGCGCCTGGGACGATTCCTCGGAGTTGACCAAGACCGGAGCTGTTATCGGCACCGCCACCTACTTCAGTCCCGAACAGGCCCAGGGAGTGGCCGCCGACGAACGGTCCGATCTCTATTCGCTAGGAGTGGTGCTGTACGAGATGCTCACCGGCCGGGCTCCGTTTCAAGGAGACACTCCGGTGGCGGTGGCCTACCAGCACGTTTCCACCGAAGCGCCCTTCCCTTCGAGCCTCAACCCGGACGTGCCGGCGGAGGTCGATCAGGTGGTGATGCGGGCGATGCACAAGGACCCCAACCACCGACACCAAACGGCCGAAGAACTCAGGCGCGACCTGGTGCGAGTCCTCGAGGGACCCGACCAGCTGGCCAGCGAGGCTCCAACGCGGATCATCGATCGAACGATGGCGGCGGCGGCGAGCGGCCGAGGGACCGGCTCGCGTCCGGCGGTACAGCGGCCCAGCCAGCTCCCTTTCATTCTCACCGCCATGGGGCTTCTATTCACCCTCGGGCTTGGGGTCTTCCTGCTGTTTCAGATACTCGATCGTGGTAGCGCCGCCGCCGCCGACCAGTTGGTTGCGGTGCCCAACGTCGCCGGCATGAGCGAGCAAGACGCGCTGGCCACCCTCCAACAGCAGCAGCTCTTGGTCAACACCCAGCGGGAGCCGAGTGCCACCGTCGACGACGGCCGGGTCATACGGACCGATCCGCCCGCTGCCCTCCAAGTGAGCACCGACTCCACGGTCATCGTCTATGTGTCGACCGGCCGAGAGCTCTTCGAAATACCGGCCCTGGTAGGACAGACCCAGGAGTTGGCCGATCAAATCATCAAGGCGCAGGGGTTCCAGGTCGGGGGCATCACGCTTCGACCCGACACGACCCAACCGGCCGGAGTGGTCCTCGAACAGAGCCCCACCGCCGGGGTGCTGTTAGCGGTGGGGACACCGATCAATCTGGTGGTTTCGAAGGGTCCCGAACAGATCGTGCTGGCCGACTACACCGGAAAGCGCCAATTCGACGCCGCCTTCGACCTCGGCAAGCTGGGTTTGACCTACGAAGTGGAGTTCGAGATCTCAGAGGAAGTGCCGCAGGGATTCGTGATCCGCACTGACCCGGTCCCCGGAACCCTGCTGGCCCCCGGGACCCTGGTCAAGGTGATCGTCTCCGATGGTCCCCCTGTGTCAACAGTTCCGAACCTCGCCGGGATGTCGGTCGAACAGGCCCAATTGACGGTGAGCGACGCCGGGTTCGTCTTCCGCATCGCCGCCGAGAAGAAGCTGACCGACAATCCCAACCTGGTGGGTTTGGTGGTCGAGCAGTTCCCCGGTCCGGGGGCGGCGGTCGCTCCCAACACCGTCGTCCAGGTCTACCTCGGCGAGCTTGCTCCCCCCCCCACCGAGGGCTGACCGTACCCAGGGCCGACAGATGAACCCAGGGTTGTGGGGCGTACCCAGTACTACCCAGGGCC
>CAYUKI010000113.1:0-7287 GCA_964445235.1 uncultured Acidimicrobiia bacterium
CTGCTTTGGGGGAAGTGTCACCAGCCTACGGTCCGGGTGTGACACGTTTTCGGGCTCACCTGATGCGTTGGGCCTCGAGCAGGACGAGGAATGGGCGGTAAGCGACCGTTGCTGCTTCAGCATGGATCCATGACCAACATCGGGGACCGGGAAGGAGGTGAACACCCCAACCAGCTCGTCATCGGCAATCGCATTCAGCCAGGGAGGATGGGCACACAAATATCCACCACTTGACGGGACGTGACCAACCCAACCGGTCGGTAACTCTGGCTAAACGATGTCCTGAGGTGAACCCGCTAGCCCCTGAAGGGGCTCGATACCTGCCAATGACGCAGGGTTCTCGAGCGCCGAGAGGTCCCCGGGGTCTTCGCCGAGCGCCAGAGCCTTGACGACTCGCCGCATGATCTTGGCCGACCTGGTCCGGGGCAGGTCGTGGACGACCACCACCCGTTTGGGGAGAAAAGACTTGCCGAGAACCTCGCCCACCCGTTGTGCGACGGCCGGCCCGAGGTCGGCTCCCCCCCCCGGGGCGACCACGTATAACACCAGAGCCTCCCCTTTTAGCTCGTCGGGCACGCCCACCGCCGCCGCCATGGTCACTCCCGGAACCGACACGGCCGCCGACTCGAATTCGGCCGGGCCCATGCGTTTACCGGCGATGTTGAGCGTGTCGTCGGAGCGGCCGTGCAGGTACCAGAAACCGTCGGCGTCGATCGACGCCCAATCGCCGTGGACCCAAACGTCAGGAAACCGGGCCCAATAGGTGTCGACGTACCGCTCCGGCTCCTTCCAAAACCCCCTGGTCATCCCCGGCCAGGCGTTCTTCACCACCAACTCGCCGACTTCGCCGCGGACCGGCCGGCCGGAGGAGTCGAAGACGTCGGCGTCCATGCCGAGCGCCGGGCTCCCGAGCGACGTGGGTTTGAGACCTTGGAGGAGGTTGGTCGAGAGGATGCATGCCCCGATCTCGGTTCCCCCGGAGATGTTGACGATGGGGATTCGTTCTCCGCCGACGTTCCGAAACAGCCACCACCACGGGTCGGGATTCCATGGTTCGCCGGTCGAGCCGAACAGTCTCAACCCGGACAGATCTCGGCGCCCGACCGAGTTGCCATGGGCCGCCAGTGTTCGGATCAGGGTGGGAGAGACGCCGAGCACGGTGATCCCGAGCGTTTCCACGAGCGACCAGAGCCGTTCGGCCGTTGGATGGTCGGGAGCGCCGTCGAAGGTGGCGATGGCGGCTCCGTTGCCGAGCCCGGCGACGACCATCCACGGTCCCATGATCCAACCCATGTCGGTGGCCCACATGAGAGTGTCAGCCGGGCTCAGGTCGAATTGGAAGGCGCCCTCGGCGGCCAGCTTGACGCTGAGGCCACCGTGGACGTGCACGGCCGCCTTGGGGCGACCGGTGGTCCCGGAGGTGTAGGCGAGCAGCACTGGGTCCTCGGCTGCGGTGGCCGCCGGATGGACTGGTGGGGCACCGGCCACGAGGTCGCTCCACCATCGATCACGACCGGCGAGCATGGGCGTGTCGGTGCGGCCGGCATAGTTCACCACAAGCAGCGCGGAAATGCCCCCGGCGGTTGCGACGGCCGCGTCGGCGACCTCTTTCATGCGTACGGGCTTGCCACGCCGAATGAACCCGTCGGCGGTCACCAGCACCGCCGGCCGTGGATCGAGCAGCCGAGCCGCCACAGCTTCGGCACCGAAACCCGAGAAGATCGGCACGAACATCGCTCCGAGCCGGGCGGTGGCGAGGAAGACCATCACCGCCTCCGCCGACATGGGGAGAAAACCGGCTACGGCGTCATGGGCCTGCACCCCCAAGGTGGCAAGGGCGCCGGCTAGCCGAGCCACCTGGTCGGTGAGCTCGGCGAAAGTGAAGCTCCTCGGTACGCCAACTTCCTCGCGCTCGGCGATCAGCGCCAGTTTGTCCGGTTGGGTCCGGGCGAATCGATCCAGACAAACCGCCGACAGGTTGATCCTTCCGCCTGGGAACCAGGTTGTCCACGGTTTGCCGGCTGAACCGTCGGAGACCTGGCCAAACGGTTCGATGAAGGGGATCCCGAGAAACTCGACCACGGCTCGCCAGAACCACTCGGGGTCATGCACCGATCTCTCGAAGAGCTCTTCATGGGAGCGGAGACCGCTTTGTTCGAGAAAGGCCACGGTTCGAGAGTTGTCCAAGGTGGCTTGATCGGGCCGCCAGACGATCTCGCCAGAATTCCCAGCGCCGTCACGCATGACGCCTCGACTCTGCGGTCAGCCTCCCAAGGCGCTCCCAAATGGGGGGGGGAACCTGGTCGACCAGTCGGAAGGTCCAGTTGCCTGCCTCGACGGCCGGGGTATTCATACGTGCCTCACGGCCCAAGCCGAGCAGGTCCTGGACCGGGATGATCACCGTGTCACACACCGAGCGCATGGCTAGACCGATGAGATCCCAATGGATTTCCTCGCCCTTGGTCCCGACGGTTTGGAGCAACCGGCGTCGCTCCTTCTCCAGCCGCCGTCGATCATGACGAGCATTGGCGCCCCAGAACCACCCCACGGTGGTGTCGTTGTCGTGAGTGCCGGTGTAGCAGACCGAGTTCTCCACGTACCGGCTCGGGTGGTGGGCAGAGTGGGCGGGATCATCGGCGAATCCGAATTGGAGGACCCGCATTCCTGGCAGCCCCAAGTCGTCGCGTAGCGCCTCAACATCGGGAGTGATCACGCCGAGATCCTCGGCGATGATCGGCAGTCGGCCTAGCTCCTCGGCGAGCTCGAACAGCAGCCGGCCACCTGGCGCCGCTACCCACCGGCCGGTTTCGGCGGTGGGGGCCGAGGTGGGTATCTCCCAGCATCCGGCGAATCCCCGGAAATGATCGACCCGCACCAGGTCGAACAACGCGAAGGTGTGACGGAGCCGCCGCTTCCACCAAGAGAAACCGTCCGCAGCGTGTTCGGGCCAGGTGTACAGAGGATTGCCCCAGCGCTGGCCGGTCTTGGAGAAGTAGTCGGGAGGCACGCCGGCCACCACCGTCGGCCGACCCGAGCGGTCGAGTTCGAACATGTGCCGCTGCGCCCACACGTCGGCGGAGTCATGGGCGACGAAGATCGGCAGGTCACCGATCAGCCCGATGCCGAACCGGTCGGCCTGTTTTCGTAGCCTCTCCCATTGCCGGAAGAAGAGGAACTGGAGGATGGTGGCATTCCTTACCTCGGCGGCCAGCTCCCGGCGAACCTCGGCAAGGGCGGCAGGCTGACGGTCCCGGACCGGTGCCGGCCAGTCCGTCCAGGGGCGCCCGTGGAGAGAAGTCTTGAGCGCCGTGAATAATGACCAATCGGCCAACCAGTCCGCCTCCGCGAATGTGGCCAACTCCTCCTTGGTGGCGGGGCTCGCCCGGTCTTCGAACGCCCCCGCCACCGCCGCCAGCAATTGCATCCGGGCCGGAATCAGGTCCCCGAAACGCACTGGTCCGGGGATGAATTCGGGGTATCCATCGAGTTGGGCGGGCGTCAGAAGGCCTTCGTCTGCCAGCAAATCGAAGCTGATCAACAGCGGATTGCCCGCGAACGTGGAGGGCGACTGGTAGGGGGAGTCCCCGAACCCGGTGGGCCCGATCGGCAGCACCTGCCACCACCGTTGTCCGGCCTCGTTGAGGCCGGCGATGAACCGATCCGCCTCCGGACCGAGTTCTCCGATCCCGAAGGGACCGGGCAGCGACGTGGGATGTAGGAGGATTCCGCTTGATCTCATGACAGGAAGCGGGGCAGTCTACGAATACGCTGGTGTCGAGTGACCGACCGGACGCCGTTCCAGCCACCGCCGTGGTTTCGCCGAGCCCTGCTCACCGTCGTGGCGGTGGTCTTGGCAACTGTTGCCATCGTCTGGTTGCTCCTCCAAATACGGGGCCTCGTCTTCATGTTGTTCGTGGCACTTTTCCTCTCGATTGCCTTGGAGCCCGTCGTCTCGGTCCTGGTGCGGCGGGGTTGGAAACGCAGCCTCGCCACTGCCGTTGTGATGTTCACAGCTCTTGTCCTGTCCCTGGCGTTCATTGCTTCGGTCATACCCTTGTTCATTAGTCAGGCCACCGCCTTTTCCGAGGCCTTGCCCGGCTACCTGGAGACCGCCCAAGAGTTCGTCGGCCGGTACATCGACATTGCTCTCATCAACGACCGCCTTCGTCAGCAGATCAACGATCTAGGGGGACTGCTCTCGGAGTACGGGGGAAGCGTGGCCGGCGGGATCTTCGGCCTGGGATCGGCGATCTTCAACGTCTTGTATCAGGGAATCACCATCGCCCTCTTCACCTTCTACATGGTGGCCGAGGGCCCCAAGCTCCGCCGCACCGTGCTTTCGTTCCTGAACGAGGATCAGCAGCGTGAGGTGTTGCGCATCTGGGAGATCGCCGTTGCCAAGACCGGCGGGTATGTCTACTCCCGGCTCATCCTGGCGGTCGTCTCGGCGGCATTCACGGCCGCGGTGCTGTCGCTGCTTGGTCTGCCATACGCGGTGGCGCTGGGGGTTTGGGTGGGAGCGCTTTCCCAATTCGTACCGGTGGTCGGCGGCTACATCGCCCTTGTGGTGCCGGTGCTGGTGGCCCTTTTTCAGAATCCGCTCGATGCTGTGTGGGTCGTTGTCGCGCTCCTCGGCTACCAGCAAGTCGAGAACTTCCTGATTGCACCTCGCATCACCGCCCGGACGATGTCCATACATCCGGCCGTGGCCATCGGCGCCGTCATCGTCGGCGGCAGTGTGATGGGAGCGACGGGAATCGTCTTATCGCTGCCGGTGGCGGCCACGATCCAAGCCTTCGTCGCCACCGCTGCCACCCGTCACACCCTGGTGGATTCCGAGGCGCTGGCCGACCAACAACCGCCGCGGCGCCGGGAACGGAAGGTCTGAGGTATGGCGGGGCCGCTGGCCGGCGTGCGACTGGTGGAGCTGGCGGGGATCGGGCCTGGACCCTTCGCCGCCATGGTGTTGGCGGGGATGGGAGCCGACGTGATACGGGTGGACCGCCCGGGTCAGATCCTCAGCCTGGACCCCGAGACCGATCCCGTCAACCGCGGGCGGCAATCGATTGTGGTCGACCTCGCCCAGCCGGAGGGAGCCCGCCTGGTGCTGGCGCTGGTCGCCCGGGCCGACGGCCTGATGGAGGGTTTCCGACCGGGGGTCGCAGAGCGGCTGGGCGTGGGTCCCGAGCCCTGCCTCAATGCGAACCCCCGCCTCGTCTACGGCCGGATGACTGGCTGGGGTCAGGAAGGACCGTGGGCGGATCGGGCCGGACATGACATCGACTACCTGGCGGTGACAGGAGTCCTCCACGCCATCGGTCCGCCCGAGGCGCCGGTGCCTCCTCTGAATCTTGTCGCCGATTATGGTGGGGGGGGGATGCTGCTCGCCTTGGGCATGGTGACCGCCCTCTTCTACGCCCGCACGTCGAGCCAGGGCCAGGTGGTGGATTGCGCGATGGTGGACGGGGTGGCCCAACTCAGCACCGTTTTCCACGGCGGGTTATCGGCCGGCTGGTGGCAGGACCGTCGTGGCGCCAACCTCCTCGACGGGGGTGCGCCTTTCTACACCGTCTATGAAACCTCCGACGGTCGTCACATGGCGGTCGGCGCCCTGGAACCCGAGTTCTTTGACCGACTGTTGGAGGTACTCGGAGAGGCGGGGTGGGAGCAGATGGACGTGGCGTCGTGGCCGGCGATGCGCCGGCGCTTCGCCGAGGTCTTCATAGGGAGGACCCGGGAGGAATGGACGGCGGCGTTCAGCAGCGCCGATGCCTGTGTGGCGCCGGTCCTCTCGCTCGGCGAGGCGCCCTCCCATCCCCAGCTGGTCGCCCGCGGTTCGTTCGTCGAGATCGGGGGAGTCCGCCAGCCGGCTCCGGCACCGCGGTTCTCGGCCACCCCGGCCTCTCTCCCCACCGCCCCCCCGCGGCCCGGCCAACACACCGATGAGATACTCGCCGAGCTAGATTTCTCCGCCAGCCAGATCGGTAAGCTTCGCGCTGCCGGCGTTGTCAAATGAGGAGGACAGAATGGTCGTCGATACCCTTGCGCAGCGAGCCGAGATCGACGCCGTTGTCGAGGGCAGGACCCTTGTCGACGTCTTGAACGACAACGCCACTGCCCACGGTGACAAGGCTGCCATCCACTGGCAGGAACGGGAGGTCTGGAAGAGCCTCAACTGGAGGGAGTACCGCCAGGTCACCGAAGAGGCGGCGGCAGGGTTCGCCAGCCTCGGGGTGGGGAGGGGCGACTTCATAGCCATCATGGCCGGCAACCGGCCCGAGCACGTGCTGGCCGACATGGGTGCGGTGCACGCCGGCTCCGCCGGCGTCACCTTCTACTCGACGCTCGCCCAGAACCAGATCGAGTACATCGCCAAGCATTGTCAAGCCAAGGTGGCGGTGCTCGAGGATCTCGGCTTCATGAAGAGATGGGAGGCCGTCAAATCGGAGTTGCCCGACCTGAGGTATGTGGTCCTCCTCGAGGGTGCCGAGAACTACGACACGACCGACTGGGTGCTCTCCTGGGACGACTTGTTGGCCCGCGGCCGAGCCGCCCTCGCCGTCGATAGCGAGCTGGTGAAGCGGACCGCGGCCGCGGTTGAACCGTCCGATCTCGCCACTCTCATCTACACCTCCGGTACGACGGGGATACCGAAAGGAGTGGCGATCACTCACCGCAATGTCCTCTGGACGGTGGAATGCGTGAAGAGGGCGATCGAGATTAGGCCCAACCCCCGTCTCGTCTCCTATCTACCACTCGCCCATATCGCCGAACGGCTCTCGACCCACTACAACGGAATGTACCGGGCCGGTGAGGTCTACTACTGCCCGGCCCTCGACCAGGTGCTCGACTACGTCACCAAGGCCAGACCGACGTTATTTGTGGCCGTTCCCCGCGTGTGGGAGAAGTTTCATGCCCGCCTGATGTCCCGATTCGAAGGGGAGGACGAGCGCCGTCGCAAGCTGATCCTGGCGGCGATCGCCAATGGGGAGAAGCTGGTCCGAATCGAGCAGGGGGGGGGCACCCCTGATCTGATGACCAAGCTCAAGCATCGGCTCTTCGATCGGCTCATCTTCACCAAGGTTCGCCATGGTCTTGGGTTGGACCAGGTCGAGGTGGCAATCACCGCCGCCGCTCCCATCAACCCCGGCCTAATCACTTTCTTCCGGGCGGTTGGCATTCCCCTCCACGAGCTGTACGGGATGAGCGAATCGACCGGACCCGCCACCACCAACAAGCCCGGCGACGACAAGATCGGTTCGGTGGGCAAGCAATTGCCGGGCGTGG
>CAYUKI010000114.1:0-7252 GCA_964445235.1 uncultured Acidimicrobiia bacterium
GTTAGCGACGTCGGTGTCGACATAGGCACAACGCAGCCCGCGATCGACTGCCTCCGCCAAGATGGCGGTTGCCAGGCTCGTCTTCCCCGTATCGAGGGCACCAACCAGCATCACCACTCCGGGTTGCGCCAACTCGCGGGCGAACTCGCCGAATGCAGAAGCCATGGAGGCATGGTACCGACGCCCCTACGGAGCCCGGATATCCTCGGTCCGTGGCCGGACCAATCAGCTTCATCTCCGACTTCGGTCGGGACGACGAGTTCGTCGGGGTGGTACACGCCGTGATCGCGCGGCTGGCCCCATTGGTCCGGGTGATCGACCTCACCCATGGCATTCGCCGAGGCGACATAAGGTCGGGCGCCTTGGCGCTGACTCGGGCCATTCAGTACTTGCCGGAGGGGGTGGCGCTGGCAGTCGTTGATCCCACCGTGGGCACGGCTCGTCGGGCCATTGCTGCCGCGACCGATTGGGGCTTCTTTGTTGGACCCGATAACGGATTGCTAAGCCCGGCGGTGGCGATGGTGGGTGGGGCTCACGTCGTGGTCTCGATCGAAAACCCGGACATGGCTGTGCCGAGTCCGGGGGCGACGTTCCAAGGTCGTGACGTGTTTGCACCAGCAGCCGCCCTGCTGGCGGCCGGCGAGGTCGAGATCGAGGAGTTGGGTCCGGTGGTGGCTGGCGAGGGTCTGCAGCCACTCTTGCTTCCGTTGCCCAAGGTGGAGCCGCCGGCGGTTCATGGAGAGGTGTTTTGGGTAGACACCTACGGCAATGTCGAGACGAACATCGGACCAGACGACCTGGCCATGGCGGGCCTGCGCCCTGGTGATCCCGTCGAAGTTGTCGTCGGTGGCTCTCCCAGCGAGGCGGTCTGGGTGACGAGTTTCGGCGAGGTGGGAGACGGCGAGCTTTTGGTACACGTCGACTCCGCCGGCCTGATCGCCATCGCCGTGAACAACGGCAGGGCCGATGAAGAACTCAGCCTGGTAGAGAGGCTACCGGTGGTGCTCCGGGGAAGAGGAACTCCCAAAGCTGAAGGACCCCGGCCACCAGGATGAGGGCGAGCAAGAGGATCACCACGATGGCGGTGGCGGGGCGCACTGGTTCGCACAGGGTACCGGTCGACCGGCAGTGCTAGCCCGGAGCATTCGGTAGGTCCAGACGCGCCCGACCTTCCCGCCGTCGGGTCTGCGCGTCTCCACCCACCAAACAGTGAAGATGTGGGTGAGCTGTTCGGTGGGATCTGGCCTGCCATCAAACTGACCCCGTGTGCGGGTGTCTTGCCCGGGACGCGTCGATGTCGCCGGACGGCTCGACAACCCAGCCAGCGGCCGGGTCTGGGTCAGACGTGACCTAATAGGAACCTGCGCTACAGATGCCCCGTCACTGTTGTGTCCGTCCCATCCCGGCTCACCGGCCGCTCCGTGAGATTGGAGGATCTCCAGCATGGCACATGCATCCACTGGTGTCATCGGCGGTTTCGACTGCCACGCCGACACCCATACCGCCGTGGCACTCGACCCGCTCGGACGTCGCCTCGACACCGCCACCTTTGACGCCACCGGTGATGGCTACCGTCAGGCGTTGGGATGGTTGCAGTCGTTCGGACCGGTAATCGCGGTCGGTGTCGAGTCGACCGGCGGATACGGGGCGGCTCTCGCCCGCCACCTCCTCGAAGCTCGAGTCCGAGTGATCGAGATCAACCAGCCACATCCCCACACCAGGGCGCGACGGGGCAAGAGCGACCCGATCGACGCCGAGGCCGCCGCCCGCAAGGTGCTCTCCGGTGAAGCAACTGGGGCAGCCAAGGACACGACGGGGATCGTCGAGGCGATCAGACAGCTCACCGTCGCCCGAGAGGGCGCCGTCAAGGCCCGATCCGCAGCCCTCTGTCAGCTAGGCGACCTGATCGTCACCGCCCCAACCCAACTCCGTGAACAGCTCGACCCCCAGAACACCCTCCAAGCCAAAGCCTCCGTCTGTGCCCGTCTCCGCCCCAAGGGCGCCAACATCGATGACCCCACCCAAGCAGCCAAGGCCGCCCTCCGGAGCGTTGGACGTCGCATCAAGACCCTCACCGCCGAGATCGACGAACTCACCGGTGAACTCGACGGTCTGGTCGCCATCGCAGCACCCACCACGATCACCCAATTCGGTGTCGGCACCTGCCACGCCGCCACCTTGCTCCTCGCCGCCGGCGAGAACATCGACCGCTTCACCTCCGAAGCAGCGTTCGCTCACCTCTGTGCAGCTGCACCCATCCCCGCCTCATCAGGGCGGACCAGCCGCCATCGACTCAACTACGCCGGCAACCGTCAGGCCAACAGGGCGCTCTACATGGTCGTCATCGTCAGACTCAGATACTGCGACGAAACCAAGGCGTACGTAAGACGGCGGCTCGCTGACGGACGCACCAAGAAAGAGATCATCCGATGCCTCAAACGCTACGTCGCCAGACAACTCTTCCGAACACTCCGCGCCGACCTCGCCACCCTCGCTGCCCGCTCTTGACATCTATAGGAACGTCCCGTGGGTAGGGACGCCGCAGGGACGAAGGTGCATTCACCCTGGCCTATGAACCTCCGGCAATCCGGCCCAAGGCGTGGCGCGTACGACCGTCGGTTGCGGATTCTGTGGTGGGTCGACCACGGAGAGTGGGCCCAGAAAAGTGCGAAGCCCCCGGGGCGTGGGGGCTTCGCATCAGGATTGACAGGTCTCCGCCGTTGGGGCGGGCTGGGAGGCTTTCCGTGTACACCTTCGGACATGAACGTGCCCTAGGTACGTACATGGCGGAGCAGCCTGCCGCTCCCGGAGGGATTGCTCCCTCTGCCCGTCAATCGGCCAAAGCGGTGGACGACTTGAGCAGGAATGTATGGGAATATCTGGAAATATCCTTGACCTGGCGGGGGCCCGGAGCCCTTCGCCGATATCAGGCAGGCGGAGCGCTGGTGGTCGGTGTATCGCCGGGGGTAGCCCCGATGGGTTCCGCCGGAGCGGCCAGACCGCAATCGGCCTCGGCCGCCTCCTGGGGGGCGCCACCGAAGACCACCCGCTCGAAGAACACCACCGCCGTGAGCTGTTCGTCGGACAACGTCGAACCGAAGGCGGGCATACCGCCCTTCTTCGGTTTCGCGCTGTCGCCGTAGGTGGCGTCAGGCCAGCCGGTCGAGCCCAGCCGCACCCATTGCAGATGATCGGTGCATGCCGAGAAGGTTCTGAGGACCGCCCCGCCCGAGAGTTGGGGGAACGCCCCACCCGAACCGTCGGGTTGGTGACAGCCCGAGCAGTTGACGCCCGCCACCTCTTGACCAGCGAAGATGCCCTGTCCCAGGGCGAGGAAATCGGTTTCTGCGCCCGGGCCCCCCCGACCTTCGAACTTGCTTCCGTCGCAGTTTTCGAGAACGCCGGTCTGTCGGTCAACCAAGAGCAGGCCTGCTTCTCCGCATTGGCCCCCTTGGGCGTTGCCCGCCAGATAGAGCAACCCAAACGCGGCCACGACGATGGAAACCGCGGTGAGCCAGCGCGGCATGCCACCGGCGGTCCTTTCGGCGAGCCCGGCCGTTGGCACCGTTACCACCACCGGGTAGCGAGCCGCCTCGTCCACCGACACCTGCGCTGGGGGCGGCAGGGCTGTCACAGTTCGGGGTGGCGCGCCCACAGTGGAGGGGGGAGCGACGACCGGAGGCGGAGGAGGAGCGGCCGCCGCGGCTGGCGCAGCTGTCGCGACCAGCGCAGGTGCCGCGGCCATCGGCGGGGATGCGACCTCGAGCGTCGGGGTCGGCGGGGCGGACGCCTCCATTGCTCCCCCCCCCGCCCAGGCGGCCAGCACTTGGTCCACCGAAAGCCCCGCCGCCTTGGCCCGGGCCTCCGCCGATCTCTTGACCACCGCTTCGGGGCTTCCGAGCGCCCGGGCGGCGGCCGCCAGCAGGTCGCTCACTTCGACTCCACCAGATAGGCGACGAGGGCGGCCAAGTCATCGGCCGCCAAGCCGCCGGCGCGGGGATGGTCGGGAGACTTTGTTCCGAGCAGATCTTCCAGCTTCACCTGGTCGAGGCGGCTCCCGATATGGGCGAGGTCCGGTCCGATGCGATTGATGCCTAACACCAGATTGGAGTCCGAAAGGCTCACCGGTCCGAGGGAGGCGTCCGCCACCACCGGCCTCACCATTTGGGTGTGGCACGCGGCACATCCCTGTCCCTCGTACACCGCCCGGCCGGTCTGCGCTTGCATGGTAAAGGCGATTCGGGACGAGCGGACCTCGCCGCTGGCGTCGAGGAGCACGGGAGCTACGAAGCCGAGCAGGCTGCCGACCAGGAACAACCCGGTGGCGGCCGTCAGCGTGCGGAACGGCCGGTCGGTACGACCGACGAGAACGGGTGGGCGCGCCGTGATCGTCGCAGGTGGGCGGGCGGGCGGCGCCAATGGGGAGATTGGTGCTTCGGCCACCGCCGGACCCGGCAGGGCGGTGACCGTCTCCACTTGAAGCGGGGGTGGGGCAGCGGCCGGGATCGCGGCGACAGTGGTCGGTGTCTCGGCGTCGCTAGGCGGCGGGGCGGTGATCGTACCCCCACCCGACCAGGCAGCCAGCACCTCGTCGACGGTTATTCCCGACGCCTTGGCTCGGGCCTCCGCAGACCGCTTGACCATAGCCTCGGGGCTTCCAAGGGCTGCGGCGGCGGCCGCCAGCAGGTCGCTCATCCCTCGCCCTCTCTTGGCGGGAGCCCGGAGCCCTTCGCCTCGGTGGTGACGAGCACTTCGGACAAGGTGGCTCGTCCGGAGGTGACGGTACGCACCAGGTTGGTGAACAACGTCAGCTGGGCCCACATTGCCACCAATCCGAAGAAGGCCGCGGCGCCGAGTGCGACGTCGGAACGAAGGACCGAGGTGGGGGCTTCGTCGCCCATGGAGAGAGCAGCTCCGGTGGCGGCGTACCCGCTAACCAGGCCGGCGAGACCGAGGAACAAAGCGGTCCCGCCTACTCCCACGATGGTGAGCCGAATGTGGCGGCGGGCCAGTCGGTTCGAGTACACGGCCCGACCGGTGAGGTTGGGGAGGGCCTGGTATGCCCAAGCCGCCGTAAACAGGGATCCGACCCCAAAGGTCGCCGCGAACAACACTCCTTCCCAATACGTCGTGAAACCGAACAGGGCAGCCGCGGAGGGAAAACCACCCACCGACATCAAACCGGCCACGACCACGGTGAAGCAGGCGCCAATCCAAGCGGCCGACAGGCTCGGTTGCTCGCTGCGATCGGCCCATCGCGCCGAAGCGGTCAAGGCGTAATTGGCGGTCGTGGCGAGGGCGGCGACCAAACCTGCCAAGCCGAGCACCGCGGCCACCGACTCCGACCAGTTCGGGAGAGGGCTGTGCACCAGCCAGGCCGGCCCGCCCCAGGCGGCGGCCAACACCAGGGACCAGAAGCCCACCCTCGCCAGGGACCTGCTCGCCAGCGGCTGATCGATGGTCTTCGGGACGGTGTAGTAGGCGAGGCCGGAACCCATGCCCACTACCCAGAGGATCAGAAAGGCGTTGGTGAAGAAGGAAGACTCAGCGGCGGTGCCGATGGCGGTGAGGTTGGGGAGATTGCCGATCAAGTAGGCGACGGGCAGCAAGAGGACTCCCGTCATCAGGTACCAAAGACTGACGTAGACGGCGGTCTCGTTTCGCCGGCGGATGGTCTGGGTGACCACGGCGACCGGGATGAGTAGCAGGACCAGGATGGGTAGGTCGATCCACCAGGGGAGTGACAGAGGTCCGATCCCGTCGCCCAGACCGAGGGCAACGACGATCAGACCGGCGGACGTGACCCCACCGAGAGCCAACCCGCCGAGACCGGCGATGTCCTCCCTCCACAGCGGGGCACCGGTCAGTCGCGGCAGCACGTAGTAAGTACCAGCCAGAAAGCTCGGCACCAGCCAACCGAGGAATGCCGAGGTATAGGTGACCGGACGCAGCACGCCGAAGGAGGTCGGAGAGGTGAAGCCGGGGAAACGGATCGACACCAGCATGACGGCGGCCAAGACCGAAGAGATGACGAGGAAGAACAACGACAGCACGAGAAGGTTTTTGGCCGCCGAGTCGTGGCGGCGGCCAGCATTCGGATCTCTAGTTGTCAGGGCAACCGCCAGCTCGAACCTCCGGACCCGTGGGAGAATAACCGAGACCGGTTCCACCCCACCAGCGTTCGGCCAGACGATTCCGAATGGTGGTGATGAATCTGGTAGAAAGGGCGCGCCGCACACCTTTCTCCGGCAGGGCAAAGCATGTATCGATTGGGTGAGTTGAGTGAACGTCAGCGAACCCGCCTTGGCTTGTCGGCGCTGCTCCTCGGCGTGGTGATGCTGTCGGCGGGGGTGTTCCTCAATCACTTCGCCCATTTCCCCGATTTCGAGACCATCGATGGCGTCGATGTGGCGGTGGTGATCGAACCGATCAACTGGGTTCCGCGCGGCTGGCAGTGGGAGACGCTCGGCCACCTCATCGCCTTTGCCGGTTCGCAGTTCGCCTTGCTGGGAGGCTGCCTTCTGTGGGTCCTCAACCAGAAGACCACCTGGGCGAGGGCAGCTTTCGCAGCCTTCCTGGCCTGGATGGAGCTTGTTCTCATCTTCGGAATTGTTCCCTCCGAGTGGCTCAACCTCGCCCAGACCGATTTGGACTGGTCGAAGGAACGGATCTTCTTGACCATCCCCTCGTGGTTGGTACTCGGGAACGAGGTGCGGATCAGCGGTGCGGCCCTGAAGGACATGATCTCCGGCGGATATCACGTGGTAATGCTCGGCGCCGGCGCCGTGTTCTGTTTGAAGCTCCAGGAAATCGGCAAGAAGCGTCCCGCCGCCCTGGCGGCCGCCCAGCGAACCTCACCGTACGGTCGTCCCCTCGTCAAGGGAGAGGGGTGACATGCCCCGCGGCGTAATCGATGAGACCCCCCCCTTCCGGGACGACTATCAGCTCGCCGTGGTCGACGCCGACTATTTGAAGGGAGTCATCAAGCCCAAACAGTTCCTGGCCATCGACCAGTCCGAGTGCATCCTTTGCGAGGGGTGCGTCGACATCTGTCCCTGGAAGTGCATCCACTACCTCTCCCTGGATGCAATCAGTGAAGCCATCGGAGTCGACCATCCGTCTGAGGATCCCACCAACATGGGCTTCTTCGTGGTCGACGAGGACGAG
The DNA here is from genome assembly GCA_964445235.1 of uncultured Acidimicrobiia bacterium. Lineage (GTDB taxonomy): Bacteria > Actinomycetota > Acidimicrobiia > Spongiisociales > ZC4RG35 > CAYUKI01. Next base: position 7,168 of record CAYUKI010000114.1, read on the forward strand.
TGCACCCGTTGCGCCCTGTGCATCGACCGCTGCCCAACCGGTGTCATCATCTTGGGCAAGTACGAGGGATCATTGGCTCAGCAAG
>CAYUKI010000115.1:0-3282 GCA_964445235.1 uncultured Acidimicrobiia bacterium
CTGCTGGGGCTGGAAGGAGCCGCGGAGCATCTATCTGCTCCCGTTCTTCGACGCTTATCAGATCGTGGCCGATCAGCTTGCCGACACCGTGGGCCCTTTCGAAGAGAAGGCTTTTGTCCCCGCGTGCCTGGTACGGGCCAAGGCCTACCGATTGAGAGGCCTCCTCACCTCCGACGAGGGGATCTCCCAGGTTCTCTACCGATCGGCGATTTCCCTCGCGTCCAATCGTGGCCTCGTCGACGCCGCCGACCCAGCGGCGCGCCGCCAGTTCTCCGACGAGCTGCGTCTCGTAAGAAGCCGGGCGGCCCAGGTATCCAAGCTAAGGAGATGACTTGCTAGACCCACTGGTAGCCGAGCTAGCCAAAGCCGAGAACTACGCCGCCGTCACGACGCTGATGCCAGACGGCACCCCTCAGACCCACATGATGTGGGTCGACGCCACCGATACCCACCTCTTCGTCAATACCGAGATCGGAAGGCAGAAATACCGGAACGTGGTCCGGGATCCGCGCATCACAGTGATGATCATGGATCGCAACGATCCCTACAGGTTCGCGGAGGTACGAGGGAGGGTGGTCGGAGAGCTGGCCGGCAAGGCGGCCGCCGACCACATCAACCAACTCGCCAAAAAGTACACAGGTGAGCCCTACTGGAACCCAGCCGATAAGAGAGTCATAATCAAGATCGCTCCAGTCCGCACCCTCATCCACCGTTGAACGCCAGCCGGTTCCTTCTCATCGCTTTCGTCGGAGCAGCGATGGTGGTCGGGCTGGCTGGGACCTTGATCCCGGTGCTGCCGGGTCTCGTACTGGTGTGGGCAGCCGCCCTCGTCTACGGCTTGGCAGCCGGGTTCGGAGTCATCGGATGGATCGCGATGGTCCTCATCACCGCCCTGTTGGTGGCGGGATTGGTCGCGTCGGTACGGATCCCCCAAAAGCGGGCAGCGCAGACCCTGACCGGTTGGGCACGCATCTTGCCCATCGTGGCGGCAGTGGTCGGTTTCTTCGTGCTGCCGGTAGTGGGGGCACCGGTTGGGTTCGTGACGGGCGTCTTCGTTGGGAACTGGGCGAAGGCCCGCAAGGCAGAAGCGGCTTGGTCGGCCACCAAGGTCGCGATGGTCGGCCTGCTACAGGCAGCAGGAGCACAATTGGCCGCCGGCCTTTCCATGATCGTGGTATGGCTCTTCTGGTTGGGTCTGGAACGGTGAGGTCGCTCGGACCGGCGGTTAAGCCGTCAACAAAAGGTCCATGCCATCGCGCTCCATCCAAGCCAAGGCCGCCTCGATCAACTGCATCTGTCCGGCAGCCCGGAACGACACCCAAGGCTCCACCCGGGCGTTTCCCAACTCGGTCAGTCGCTTCCTCTCTGACTGCATGAGGAGGTAACTCGTCCGCACCAGGGAGGCGGGTTCGACTCCTCCGTAACCGGCGCACAAGGACTCCAGTCGGCCCCGCAGATCGGGTTGCTGGCTGAAACCCAAGCGCCGAAACGCGGCGTCGGGCGCCATGGGTAGGAATGTCCAAGCCGCCAGGGCCAGATCGGCGATTGCCTCGCCGGGCTCGGCGAGATCCCAGTCGATCAGGCCGGCGGCCTGCTGGTGCCGCCACACCAAGTTGCCAGGGCCGATGTCAGCATGGCGGACCACATAGCCGATCTTCCAGCGGTTCGCGCCCGACCTCCAGACGGCGTTGGGGGGGGGGCGGAAGCCTCGTATGGCGTCGTGGAAGCGTCGTAGGAGGGCTCCAATCGAAACCACGCTCTCCGTCTCTCGCAGATAGTCCGGCCATACGCCGCTGGCGATCTCGCCTTCAATCCAGGTGAGGATCTCCCGACCCTGGTCATCGGTTCCGAGCACCCTGGGCGCTCCGTCGAAGCCCACCTCTTCGAGATGTTTGAGAACGGAATGAATGGTCGGAGTCCAGGGACCGGTCAGACGCCGGACGGTTCCATCACCTGGAGCCTCGACCTTTGGACGCGATGCAGCTTCCACCGCTCAGAACCTAGTGGCGCTGGGTCACGCAGCGGGGGAATGCCGGTTGGGGCCAGTTCACTACGGTCGGGTGATCACCTGTCGCAGACGCCACGAGGCGGCGCCGAGCAGCACCACGGCAAAAGCGGCGAGCACTCCCAGCTGGGGCAAGATGTCGACGACGTTACCGTCCCGCCTGACCAGTTCGGCGAAGGCGTCGTTGGCCCAGGCGTGCGGGGTGAAGCGCGCCACCTTCGCCAGGGTCGGTGGGAACAGCTCGATCGGCAGCATGCAACCGCCCAGGGCTCCCAGACCCAGCGCGGCCACGATCCCCACTCCGGCCGCCTGCTGATCGTTCCGAAACAGCGTGCCCATCAGCATGGCGGCACCCGCACCTACCGCGGCAAAGGCAATCAGAACGGCCGCCGCCCCCAACGGGTCGCCCCAGTTGACCCCGAACATGAGGAGCGTGGCCGCCATTATGTAAACACCCTGGAGGAGGACGACGCCAAAACGGCCCGCCGCCTCGCCGCCGACGATCTGGCCGATCGATGTGGGGGTGGCGAGCATGCGGCTGGTTATGCCGAGCTGTCGGGACTGAATCATGACCGCCGATCCGGCCAGGCCGGTCACGAACATGAAGAGGAGCAGCTGGGAGGATGCACCCAGATCGAAGCGCCCCAGGCTCTCCGGGAAAAGCGCCTCCCCGACCCGGGTGGTTTTGACGTCTACGCCAGCCCCCACATTCAGGGACTCGGCGATAGCCAGGGTCTCCACGAACGCCTCATCACGGAACGGCGCCGCAAAGCGGGCCGCGTCGATGGGTGCAGTGGCAGCAGCGACGATCTGATCGACCTGAGCCTGCAACTGAGGTCCGGTGCCGGCCGTACGGGCAATGTATCCCACTTCCGCCGGCCGCCCTCCCCGAAGAGCCGCCTCGAACCCGGGCGGGATCAGCACCCCGGCGGTCAATTGGGACCTCTCCACGGCCAGCAGGAGCTCGTCCTCGCCGGTGTAGGACCTGACCTCGATTCCTGAGGCGTCGTCCAGGGCCGCGGCAATCGAGGCAGACAGCCCCCCACCGTCGCCGTCCACCAGGCCCACCGGTTGATCGCCGGAGCCACCGAATTGCGCTCCGATCAAGAGCACGGTCGCCAGGGGGAACACGAATACGAAAAAGATATTGGAGCGCTCTCGGATCAACCTTCGGACGTTGGCGGCGCCAATGTAAAGAGCCTTCATCGTGCGAAACCTCGTCGTAACAACGCCCAGCCGATGCCTCCGGTCACAACGGCAAGAGTCAACATCGCCAC
>CAYUKI010000115.1:3292-7189 GCA_964445235.1 uncultured Acidimicrobiia bacterium
GCGGCGGCGCGTCATCGCCACGAGCGGCAGCCAGACCCTTGACACGCTTCCCCCACCGGCCAGGTCTCCCAGACCACGCATGAACCAGGCATGCGGCGTCAAGTAGGTCAAGGCAGCCAGTGCTCCCCCCCCCTGGGCGACCGGGAAGAAGGAGCCGCCCAGCATTCCCAACGTCACGGCGATGATCGACTGGGTGTTGCCGGCTTGCTCGGGGGTCTTCGACACCGCCGCCACAACTCCCATGACTCCGGTTCCGGCTAGAACGGCCGCCAGCACCAATAAGCCGACGGCGAGCGGGTCTCCCCACTTCGCACCCATCAGAAAGCGGGCGGCGACCACCAACACCGCCATGCTGATCACACCCAAGGCAAAGCTGGTAACCGCTTTGCCCAGGACCACCGAGCCGCGAGAGATCGGAGCAGCCAGCAGGCGGGGAAGCGTTCCCTGCTGCCGTTCCTCCAACAACCCGGTCACCCCGAACTGGACGGTGAAGAACAGGAAAAACATGGCCATGCCGGCGATGAAGTAGGTGGTGGTGTCCAGTTGGCGGGAGGCGGCCTCGATGGGAGCGACGGTGGTCAGCGATCGAATCGTCGCCGCCTGCCCGGCGATGGCGGCGGTATCCTCGGGAGAAGTGGTCCTTCCCGCCAAGGCGGTGAGGACGCCAAGTTGGGCAGTGGCGACTCCCTGGCCGAATCGCGCCGCGATAGCGCTGGCGATCTGGGTTGAGGTCGGAGCGTCGATATCGCCGACTACCTCGAGGGTGGCAGGGCGCCCACTCTGGATCGCCGCCGAGAAGCCCTCCGGGACCACGAACAGCGAGTCGAACTCCCCTTCTTCGATCAGGCGCTCTCCCTCCTGGCGGCTTCCAACCGCCTCCAGGGTGATGGACCCCGACCGCTCGACTTGTTCGAGAAACTCGACCAGCGACGAACCCACCTGGCCGCCATCGAGATCGACGACCGCGTAGGACGGGGTAAAGGCGCCCTCCCCGACCGTGCCGCCGAGTATCAGCTTGAAGATGAAGGCCAGGCCGAGCGGCGCCAGGACTCCGATGATGAAGAACGAGCGATCGCGAATTCTCAGGCGCAGATCCTTGCCAGCGATGCGAAGTGCGGGCTCCATCTAGTGCTCTGTCTGGGAAATAGCGTGAGGGTATCGGCGAGGCCACGGCGTTCCTGGCCAGGACGCACGACGAAGGCGCAGCCCATGCGCTGCGTCGAGGAGGAGGACGCCGCCAGGAACGCCGTGGGCCGGCGAGACCCCACGATTATTTACCAGACGGTGCACTAAGAGCCCACTCGATCTCTCGCCTCACCTCAGGGTGGGTCTCCTCGTTGAACCGCCGCCGCAAAGCGGAGTGCGAACCTCCCCCCCCCAGCTGGCCCAGTGCCCAAGCGGCGTGGGCGCGCAACAACCAGTCGGGATGGCCGAGGTAACCGGCCAGCATTGGCAGGAAGACCGGGTCGGCCTGATTGCCCAGCACCACCAGAGCGTTGCGGCGCAGGATGCGAACGCGACGGTCGGGAAGGTAGAAGTGGGCGAAACGAGCCTCGAGAGTCCGATCGGCGGCGGCGAGGATCTCGCTAAGGCTCACCCGGCCGCTCGGCGAGGTACCGGCGGCGACCAATCGGGCTCCGGGCGGACAGGCCGTCAGGCAATCATCGCAACCGTACAAGCGGTCCCCCAGGGCCGAACGCAACCGCCTGGGAATGAGTCCCGGCAGCTGGGCAATCGCTGCCAGACAGAGCCGAGCGTCCAGGACCCCAGGGGCCACCAGGGCCCCGGTCGGACAGGCCGGAAGGCAAGCCGAACAAGACCCACAGTCCCGCCGGGTGGGGGCGTCGACGGCGAGGAGGGCGTCGGTGACAACCGACCCCAATAACAGCCACGGTCCGAACCCGGGGGCGAGAAGCATCGAGTTCTTGCCCCACCAGCCCACTCCGGCCCGGAAGGCCGCCGCGCGGTCGACGAGGCGATTGTCGTCGATGAGCAGCTTGGCGCGAAAGCCCGCGCTGCTCAGTTCCGCCGCCGCCGCCTCCAGACCGGCGCGGAGGGGTGCGTAGGCATCGGACGCCGCGAACCGGGCGATCCGCCCGGTGCCGGGAACTGCCGGCCCCGGCGTTCCCGCGGTAGGCAGGTAGCTGCGTCCACCGACCACCAGCCGCTCCGCCCAGGGAAAGGTGCGGCGGACGTCGGTGGCGGTGTCCGGTTCCGAATAGGTGAATCCGAGCCGCCCGTTCAGTCCTTGCCGACGGCGGGCCCAAAGGGTCTCGGTAACCTCAGGAAAGGGGGTGGCGGCGCCGATACCGACGACGTCGAGTCCGGTGACCAGACCGGCCTCTCGTACCCGCCGGGTGAGTTCCTCCACTAACTCAAGCTAGTGCTCTGGGCGTCGCTTACCCGGCCCTAGTCCTCGGCACCAGTCGGAGCCGGGGAACCAGCCCAGCCTCGGCCAGGGCGGCGAGCGCCGCTTCCTCCAGGTCATCCACCTCGATGGGCCCTGGCGCAAAGAGGGCGGTCACCAGGCAGTCGTCGCAGGCGTTGGTGCCCTGCATCACACACCAGTCGCAGTCGATGATCATCGAGACCTCCTGGCGAGCACGCTAGGTCGGGTGTGTGACAGAAACCTCGGCCAAGCCGCGAAGGGCTCCGGGCCCCCGCCGATTAACACCGAAGGGCTCCGGGCCCCTGCCGGTAATGGCGAAGGGCTCCGGGCCCCTGCCGGTAATGGCGAAGGGCTTGCCGGTAATGGCGAAGGGCTCCGGGCCCCCGCCGGTAAATGGGCGCCGCCCTCAACCGAGGGTGGGATCAGGGCCCAGGTCGCTCGAGGCGATCCACGCCACGTCGGGCGGAAACACCAGGTCGAGGGTCCAGTCGAGAGCCACCCGCGCCTTCCGAAGAGGCGACGGCAACTTCAACAGGTAATACGAGCGCCACAAGAACCAGGCGAGGGGGCCGGATACCGGCAGCCGCCATACCGTGCCGACGGCATTGTGGAATCCGATGGAAACCAGCTCACCCTTCGATCGGTAGGCGAACGCCGGTGCTCCTTCACCCGAAAGCAGCCCTGGAAGGTTCCGGCCCAGATAACCGCCCTGACGAAGGGCGTGTTGAGCGGTGGAGGGTGAGTACCCTCCGGCCCCGTCGGGGACAGCGGCCACGTCGCCGAGGGCGAAGACACCGGGGGCCGCCTGCAGGTGGTCGTCGACCACGACCTTGCCTCGATCGAGCGTCAAACCGAGCTCTGCGACGATCGGGTTCGGTTTCACCCCTCCCGTCCAGACGATGGTGGCCGCCTTGATCTGATGTCCGTCCTCGAGGAGGACGCCACTCTCCTCCACTTCCAGCACCCGGCGGCCCAACACGAGTTCGACGTTGCGACCGCGGAGAGCCCGTTCGGCGGCGGCGCTCACCCGCTCCGGTAACAAAGGGGTCACCCGGTCGACGGAGTCGACCAGAAGCACCTTGGGACGAGGAGCTTGTGGAAAGAAGCGGGCGGCCGCCCGGCCCAGGAAATCGGCCAGCGCCCCGGCGAGCTCGACTCCGGAATTGCCAGCCCCCACCACCGCCACCGTCGTCAAATGGCCCAGGCGTTGCTGGCTGGCCGCCTCCAGCAGAGCAAGGAGCCGATTCCTGATGCGGAGAGCGTCGCCAATCGTCTTGAAGAAGTTGGCGTGCTGTTCGACGCCCCGAACTCCGAAGGTGTTGGGCACCGATCCCAGCGCGAGCACCAACGCATCGCCTTCCACCTCCACACTGGGCAGACCAAAACGCGGCACCACCGTGACCAGTTGTCGGGCGACATCGATGCGCTCGGCCTTCCCTTGGATGACGTTGGCATAAGGGGCGAGCTGGCGGACCGGAGTCACGATATGGCGCGGGTCCAGGGCTCCC
>CAYUKI010000116.1:0-2622 GCA_964445235.1 uncultured Acidimicrobiia bacterium
CAACCATCACGAAAACGAGAGCCACCCCCATTGCCGCCGCCAGGTAGAGCGCGTAGGAGCCCGCCCGGCGTTCGCGCTCGTCAAGGCGCATCAGCACCGACCGGCCCAGCAGGAAGAAGACGGCGCCACCGATCAGGAGGAAGGCAAGGCCGCGTGCCGAAGAGGCCGTGTCACTCACCACCTCCCGACTCGACTGGATCATCCGGGTGAGAAGAGTGGTGAGTCCGGTGGCGGCCAGGATCAGCGTTGCCAGCAGCACCGCGTAGACAAAGAAACGACGCAGCCCACCCGGACCGCGTTCACCGGGGGCTTCGGCAACACCGAGCGAGGAACGACCGGCCATCCACACGCCCACCCCCACCAGCACGAAAACGATCACGATCAGAGCGGACATCGTCTACTTCCCCTCGCAATAGAAGGCGGGCCACGGCGACTGACTGAGCCTCCAGCCGTCGGCGCCGGTCTCGAGGTAAAGGATCTCATCGTGCACATAGGAGCCGCCATCGAAGGGGCCCCCATAGGACTCTTCGATGCTCACCGTCACCACCGTCTCGGTCCCCGCTAGTTCGACCGAGTCGATGGTGGCGCTCCATCTCTCCGGCAGGTAGGCGGCTCGGAAGTCCGAAACGCTGCATTTCTCCCCCAGAGTGGGGTCGAGGTAGCGATGGGCCGCCACGAAGTCTCGCTCGGCGACCGCTTGGAGGTATCCCTGTACGGTGCCTTCGGGGGTCCCCGGGTCGAGGGGTTCAGGGGTACGGCCGGCCAGCAGCGAGGCTGCCACCACCAAGCCCACCACCGCTAGGCCGCCAATGAGCCAGGGGATTGGAAAACGTCGTTCGGTGTTCGTCGTCACCAGACCATCGTCTCACAAAAACGTTCGAGTGCTAGTGCGGGAAGTCCCTGATTCGGCGGTAGGGGTCACCGCTCCGTGGTCGTCAGGTGCGAGTTCTGGCCTCGATCTCTGCCAAGATGGCCGGAAGAACCTGGTGGAGGTCGCCGATCACCGCATAGTCGGCCTTGGTGACCATGGGGGCCTCCGGGTCGGTGTTGATGGCAAGGATCTTCTTGGCCGCCATCATCCCCACCCAATGCTGAATGGCCCCGGAAATCCCCAAGGCGAGGTAGAGGTCGGGTGCGACCCGGGTCCCAGTCTGGCCGACCTGGTCCGAATGGGGCCGCCAGCCGTTGTTGGTCACCACACGAGAGCATCCGACCGCCCCCCCGAGGCGAGCAGCCAGCTCTTCGAGCATGGAAAAACCGTCCGCCGAACCCACGCCCCGACCGCCGGAGACGATCACTCGGGCCGTGCCGAGAGTGATTCCACCGGTCTGTTCCACCCGCTCGACCACGCGGGTGCGTACCAAGAGGTCGTCGAGCTTGGGCACGAACCGACTGACCTCGCCTACCAAATGGTCACTTGCCGGTAGGACGTGGGGGGCCACCGTCAAGAGCCGTGGCGAACCGGTGAGCCGTGCTCGCTCCCAAAGGCTCCCCCCCCAGCGCAAGCGGGTCAGCTCCCAGGTAGCCACATCGACCTCGGTGACGTTGGTCGCCAGCGCCACGTCGAGGATGGCGGCCAAGTGTGCCATCACCTCGTTGCCAGTATCGGTACCCGGGCCTATCACCACCGCTGGCGCCACGTTCCGAGTCAGCTGAGCCAGCGCCTCGCCGTGGGCCTCGGGGGCGTAGTCGGAGAACATCGGGTGATCGATCACCCAATCACCGCCCGCCCCGATGGTGGCGGTGGTCAGCTCATCGCCGAGAGACCTCGCCAGGGTCAGGCTCTGTAGCGACAAGTCTGTCGGAGTGCCCGCCGCCGTTTCGAGGTAGACGAGGATCACAACAGGCCCATTTCGGCAAAGAGGTCGACGACCGCCGGTGCGGCCTCCGGCCCGCGGCCGAGGATCAGAGTCTGACTGGCTTGTTGGGGAGGGTTGAGGAAACGCAGCATCTCGAGCCCTCCGGGTCGGGCATCCGCCTCCCTCCGGACGATCTCGGCCTTCTTGGAGCGGAGCCTTCCGGGCATGGTCGGGTAGCGGGGAAGGTTGATGCCCTCTTTCACAGCCACGACCGCCGGAAGGGGAAGGCGGTAGATCTCCGAGCCGCCGCTGGTGGCCCGCCGCACCACGGCCGCCTCGTCCGCGATCTCGATCGCCTTGATCCCCGTCACCACCGGACGCCCCAGGGTCCGGGCCAACCTGATGCCCACCTGGTAGTTCCCGGCGTCGGCCGATTCGTTGCCGAAGAGGATCAAGTCGAAAACCTGCCCGCCTTCTTCGAGGAAGCGGATGGTCGCCGTCAAAGCCGCGGCGGTGGCTTGGGCATCCCACTCGGACCCATCGGTTGGTACCAGCACGGCCTTGTCGACACCAAGCGACATCGCGTAGCGAAGCTGTTCTTCGGATTCGGGCTGACCCACCGTCAGCACCGTTGATGACCCGCCGTGTTTCTCCACCAGACGGATGGCCTCTTCGACGGCGCACTCCTCGTGAGGGCTGGTGGTGAAGCTAAGCATGCGAGCGTCGATCGAGCGTCCGTCGGCCGCCAAGACGATGGTCGCCCCGGGGGCCGGGACCCGCTTCACGCAGACCGCCACCCTCATCCGGCCTTCTTGTCACAGGG
>CAYUKI010000116.1:2722-7166 GCA_964445235.1 uncultured Acidimicrobiia bacterium
CTTGCGGAAAAGACGACTCGGACTCCACAACCGAACCGCGCCACTCTGATCGCCGGCCTTCTTGTCACAGGGCTTGCGGAAAAGACGACTCGGACTCCACAACCGAACCGCGCCACTCTGATCGCCGACGCCCGCCGGTAGGAGTCGTAGGTGGGCCAGCTGGTGGGAAAGCAATCGACTCAGGCTTTCATGCGGGAGTCGCTCGGATCAAAGAGGGGAGTGCCGCCCACCACCGCCACCCTGACCGGATAGAGCTCATTCATGTACATGACGGCCAGGTCCGTACCAACCACGGCGTGTTCGAGCGGCAAATAGGCCAACAACAGGTACTTGCCGACCGCCGGACCCATCCCGGCACTCGTGACATAGGAGGGCCGGCCCTTGGGATCGACGATCCGGCCACCGTCTCGGGTGGTGATCGGCTCGCGGCCGGTCATGTACCGCTTGATGTGGTCGCGGGCCGACATGTGGTCCTCCACGGTGAGGGTGCAGAGCAAGGCGCCCGGCTGGCCCTCTCGAGCTTGCAGGTAGGCCTGCTTGCCGATGAAATCCGCCGGCTTCACCTTCGGTCGGGCCAGGCCGGCTTCGACGGGGTTGTACTCGGACTCGAGCTCGGCGCCCATCAGTCGGTATCCCTTTTCGAGGCGACCCGTGGTTCCGTATACGCCGGCTCCGACCGGCACCACCCCGAATGATCGGCCAGCCTCCCACAGCATGTCCCACATCGGCATCCCCTGTTCCATCGGGACATAGATCTCCCAACCCAACTCTCCCACGTAGGAGATCCGGAAGAGTCGCACGGAGAGCGACCCGAAAGTCACCTCCCGGGTCGAACCATATGGGAAACCACTGTTGGAGAGGTCGTCGCTGGTGAGGCTCTGTACGAGATCACGAGCCCGCGGCCCCCATACCCCGATGGTGGTGTAAGCGGACGTCAGGTCCTCCATGTGCACGCTCCCGTCCGCAGGGAGGTGCTTTCGGAACCAGTGCTGGTCGCGAGGCCCGTCGAAGGCCCCTGTCATTACCCGGAAATGGCGCTCACCGAGCCGCATGATGGTCAGATCGGCCTTGAATCCCCCTGCCTCGGTCAGAAGCGGGGTGTACGCCGACCGCCCCACGGCCACGTCGACGTTGTTGACGGTCATCTTCTGGAGATAGTCGACCACCCCCGCACCGGCGAAGTCGAAGATGACGAACGGGGACAGGTCGATCATCGCCACCCGCTCCCGCATGGCCAGATGTTCGGCGGTGGAGATGGGCGACCACCAGCGGCGATCCCACTCGTGGGGACGATCCTCGACCCCGAATTTCTCGACCAGGCCGGCATTCGACTCGTACCAATGGGGGCGCTCCCAACCGCCCGCCTCGAAGTAGACGGCCCCGAGGGCCTGGGTCCGAATATGAAACGGCGCCAGCCTCTTGTCACGTTCGGAGGCCCACTGCTCGCGGGGGTGCACGATCCCGTAGGTCTTGTTGAAATGCTCGGCACACCGGGCGAGAATGTGGTGTTCGGTGCGGGCATATGGGTAAAAGCGGGCGATGTCGGAGGCGTGGGGATCGAGTTCGGGATACCCGTGGGTCATCCACTCGGCGACGGCCCGGCCCGTACCCGGACCTTCCTTGATCCAGATCGCCGCCGCCGACCATAGGTTTCCGATCTCGACCGTCTCCCCGATGAGAGGCATGGCGTCGGGGGTCAGAGAGAGCAGGCCGTTGATGCCGTACTTGATCTCGGCGCCGCCGAGGATGTCAGGCATCAGCTCGAGGGCATCTTCGAGTTGGGGATCGAAGTCGTCCATGGTGAGGGGAAGTTCGGTGGGCGAGAGCCGCGCTTCTTTGATGGAGGGAATCTCGTCGGGGTTATAGAAGATCGGCCGGTGGGCGTAGGACCCCACCTCCATCGACCCGGCGGTCTGCCGCTCGTACATGTATACGTCCATGTCACGGACGATGGGGAAGCCGAGTTCCTTTCCGGTGGCAGCGAGGATCGGGATGGGGCCGACGTCGATCATCTGGTGGACTGCAGGGGTGAGGGGGATGGTGGCGCCGGCCATCCGAGCGATGCGAGGACTCCACACCCCGCAGGCGATGACCACGTAATCGGCGGTGATTCGTCCACGGTCGGTCACCACCGCCTTGACCCGGCCACGATCGGTCTCGATGGCGAGCACCTCGGTGTTGGGCAGCGAGGTCAAAGCCCCCTTGGCTTGAGCCCTCTCCCGGAAGATGGTTCCGGCCCGGAGCGAATCCACCGCCGACACGGTCGGGAAGTAGCAGCCGCCAACGAGGATCTTCTCGTTGATGAAGGGGACGAGTTCTTTGATCTCGCGGGGACTGACGAGGTGGGCCTCCATGTCCCAGTTCTTCGCCGATCCCATCCGGCGGCGGAGCTCCTCCATCCGCTCCTCGGTGCGAGCCACCTCGACGCCCCCACAGGTGAAGCTGACCCCCATATCCTCGTACTGGCGTTGGGAATCCAGCGTCAGCATTGCCATCTCTTTGTTGTGGTCGACCGGGAAGATGAAGTTGGAGGCGTGCCCGGTGGAACCGCCCGGGTTGGGAAGCGGGCCCTTGTCTATCTGAACGATGTCCCGCCAACCGAGCTCGGCCAGATGCCCGACCACCGAGTTGCCGACGATGCCGGCCCCGATCACCACCACCTGGGCCTGAGTGGGATAGTCACTCACAATCACCCTCCATCCGATGTATCAGAGGATATGACCAGGTGCGCCACGTTCGCCGCCGCGCTCAACATCTCCATATGCGTCCTGCTCACCGAAGTCAGCGTCGCGGTCTGAGTCGAACTGCCACGAGAGACGGTCAACCGATCTCCGCCAGAACCTGCCCCAGGGTTTCGGCCAAGAGATCGGCGTGGGTCTCCTCGAAAACCAACGGTGGGCGAATCTTCAAGACGTTGCGGCCCGGTCCGGTGCGGCCGATGAGGATCCATCGGCGGCGCATGGCGTTTTGCACGGCTTCGGCCATCCGCGGATCCGGCTGGCCGTCCCTTTCAACCATCTCGACGCCGATGAACAAGCCAGGGCCTCGCACCTCGCCGATGCGAGGGTCGCGCCGGGCGAGGTCGCCAAGCAGCCCGCGCAGATAACCACCTACCCGCTCCGCCTGGGCGGGCAGCCGTTCTCTCTCCAGCACGTCCAGCACCGCCATTCCCACCCGGGCCGCCACCGGGCTGCCGGCGAAGGTCGAGAAGAAGTGCTCTCGACCGGCAAAGAGGTCGGCGATGGCGGGAGTGGTGACCACCGCCGCCATCGGGTGGCCGTTGCCGATCGGCTTTCCCAGCGTGACGATGTCGGGAACGACTCCGTCGATCGCGAATCCCCAGAACCTTTCCCCGACCCGACCCAAACCGGCCTGCACCTCATCGGCGATGCACAAGCCTCCCGCCGTCCTGATGCTGGCGTAACCCTCGCGCAGATAAGCCGGTGGCAGATCGAAGATCCCGTCGCTCGAGAAGACGGAGTCGCAGATGAACGCCGCCGGGCGGTGACCGGACCCGGCAAGCGTCGCGACGGCTGCATCAAAGGCGGCCGCGTAGTCGGGGGCGGCCGGGGAGGCCGGTGCCGGTGCCGGCACGGTGGCAACCCAGGCTTCGGCGCCGGCCCGAAGATGCTCCTCGGGCGAGGTCGCATCGGTGGCGATGGTGGTGCCGTGATAGGCGAAATCGGTGATCACGATCCCCAGCTGACCGGTGACGGCCCGCGCCATTCGGAAGGCGAGGTCGTTGGCCTCGCTACCGGAGTTGGTGAACAAGACCACGCTCAGCTCGGGGGGCAAGAGGGCCGCCAAACGGTCCGCATAGTCGAGGACCTCATCGACCAGATAGCGGGTATTGGTGGTCAAGCGCGCCGCCTGCTCGGACAGCGCTGTCACCACTTCGGGTCTTGCGTGGCCGACGTGGGGAACGTTGTTGTAGGCGTCGAGGTAAGCGTGACCTTCCGTGTCGTACAGCCACACGCCCTCACCCCGGGCGAGCCGGACCGGCTGGTCGTAGCTGAGGTTCAGGACTCCCCCGAAGCGGCGTCGCCGATGGGCCAGGGCAACGTCTGTGTCCACCCGGGGCCGGTGAACCGGGGCGAAACCGCAGGCCCGCCGAACCAGGTCGGCGAGCTGGTCGGGATCGTGGTGGGCCAAACGCTGCAAGGCTTCCCACGAGTATTCCGTGTGGGCGAGGATGTAGTCGCGGTTGTCGGGGTGAGAAGCGGCCCGCCAAGCCCCGATCAGAAGTGACTGCAGGAAGCGCCCCGCGACCAGGTCGGGAACGAGACCCACCTCCTCCGAGGTGAGAGGTTGATGACGGTGATAGGAGGCGATGAAATCGGGTATGACCTCCAAAGGGTCCTCGCCAAAGCACTGGTAGCTGGCCGCCACTGCCGGGTCGGCCACCAAGGGCCCATGCACCAGGTCACCGAAGTCGATGATCCCT
>CAYUKI010000117.1:0-7159 GCA_964445235.1 uncultured Acidimicrobiia bacterium
CGGCCGCCCTCCATCGTTTCCAGCCGTCGGAGTCACAAGCAGCTATACAGGCTTTCCCAATCGACGCCGATGCGGAACCCACCTTGCACCCCTTCCTCATCCTCCTCGCCGTGATCACCGGGCTGGTGGCCGGTTCGTTTGTGAATGTCGTCGCCCACCGGATCCCGCTAGGCCGTTCGGTGGTCAGGCCCGCCAGCGCTTGCCCGCGCTGTGGTAGTTCGATATCGGCACGCGACAACATCCCGGTGTTCGGCTGGCTCGTTCTCCGCGGCCGGTGCCGGGCCTGCAGGGAACCGATCTCGGTGCGCTATCCCGTCGTCGAGGCTGCCGCCGGTCTGCTGTTCCTCGTCACTGTGGAGGTGGTCGGGCTCCGCTGGGTACTTCCTGCCTACGGCTGGTGCGGGGGGGTGACCATGGCTCTGGTGCTGACCGACCTCGACCACAAACGCCTCCCCAACCGCATCGTCTATCCGGGGGTAGTGGTGGGGGCGGCGCTCCTGGGCGCCGGCAGCGTGGCGGACATGAGCTGGCTGAGCTTCGGTCGGGCCCTCGGTGGGGGAGCGGTCTATTTCGGCGGTCTGTACCTGCTGGCGCTGATCGCCCGGGGTGGTTTCGGTATGGGTGACGTGAAGATGGCGGCACTGCTGGGATTATTCACCGCCTACGTCTCTTGGAGGGTTCTGGCCGCGGCAGTGTTCTTGGCTTTCGGCATCGGGGGAGCAGTTGCCATCGGGCTCATGGTCTTGCGAAGACGAAACCGCAAGGACGAGATCCCCTTCGGTCCTTCCATGATCTTCGCCTCGTGGATTGCCGTCGCTTACGGGGAGACCTTGGTGGCCTGGTGGCTGCGCCGCTAATGGACGGAGCTGCTCAACCCAAACATCTGGCGCCGTTCCTTGGTCAAAGGCCGACCTACCTGATACGCTCTTTGCTGACAGACGTGTAATTACACGGTTGTCATGCGGAGCTGGAACACCGCACAGCAAGGCGAGGTACTCCGGAAAACTCGCCGAGGGTGGAGTGATTGTCATGAACGTAGGCCTCGACCTGGGGACGAGCGCCGTGCGAGCTGCTGCCGTCCAGATCGGCAAAGGCCAGCCGGCCCTGCGCGCCTATGGTCAGGTACCCCTCCCGGCCGGGGCGATGAACAGCGGCGAAATCGTCGATTCCCAGGCTGTTGCCGCTGCCATCACCCGGCTGTGGAAGCAGGTCAAGCTCCCTCGCCGGGACGTGGTGGTCGGGATCGCCAATCAACGAGCGATCGTTCGGCGAGTCGACCTACCGTTCATGCCCGAGCAAGAACTGCGCGACGCATTGCCGTTTCAGGCCCAGGAATACATCCCGATCCCGATCGCCGAGGCCATCCTCGACTTCGTTCCCCTTGAGGAATACTCGGGTCCGGGGGGCGAACCGATGATCTCCGCCCTGGTCGTGGCCGCCCAGCGCGACATGATCGCCGAAGTGGTCAACGTGACCGATCAAGCCGGCCTGGCGGTCAAAGCGATCGACCTGCAAGCCTTTGCGGTCGTTCGGGCTGTCTTCTCTTATTCGATCAATCTCGACTCGGGAGCCCAGGCCCTCGTCATCCTCGGAGGTGGGTTGACTCAGGTGGCGGCGGTGCGGAGTGGGTCGGTGCGCTTTCTTCGCATCATCCCGGTCGGAGGGGACCAGTTCACCAAGGTGCTCGCCGACCGCGTCAACCTGGACACCCAGATCGCCGAAGAGCTGAAGCGCCGAGTGGGGGTGGCCTTGGAGGGAAAGCCGCAGCGCTCGGGCCGAATAGAGGAAGACGCCACGGCGGTACTCACCGAGGAGGCCGACGCGCTGATCGAAGACATCAGGGGCTCCCTCGACTTCTTCGCATCTCAGCCGGACGGAGCCCCGGTTGAACGGCTGCTGCTGGCCGGCAACGCCGCTCGCCTTCCCAACCTGGCCAATCGCCTCTCTCGAATGCTCAACCTTCCCATAGAGCCGGTGAGGGTGCTCGGGCCGGGACGGGTGGATACTTCCAAGCTGAAGCTGTCGGATCAGGAGCTGATGTTGGCTCAACCCGTCGTGTCCATCCCGGTCGGGCTCGCTCTTTGGGACGAGGTCTAGGCGATGCGATCGATCAACCTCCTTCCTCCCGAAGCAGCAGAGAAGAGCAGGGCCCGGCGCAAAGTGGCCGGCCTTATCGCCGTCGGAGTGTTGTATCTGGGGCTGTTGGGCCTGGCGGCTTTCTGGCAGCTCGGCAAAGCGACCGACGCCGAGGAAGCCGTCGCCTCCCAGCAACAGCTCAACGATGCCCTTCGCCGGCAGATCTCGGAGCTGGGGGAAGCCGACGACTTGCGCCGGACCTATCTGGACGGGCTAGCCGACATGGAAACGATCCTCGCTCGGGACGTCGCCTGGGGCAGCCTGCTGACCGATTTGGGGCGCCGGCTTCCCGATCGCACCTGGTTGGGCTCCCTGCAAGCCCAGGTGATCGTCGTCGAGGAGGACCCGGCCAGATTCGGCGACTTGGCCGTGGAGGGAGTCGCCTTTGACTATCCCGACACCGCCGCTTTCCTCCGTTCCTTCTCCGGCGAGGACTGGCCGGCAGTGGGAGGGGCGTGGCTGCCTACCGCCACCGAAGCGAAGATCGGCGCGGTGCCTGTGGTCAACTTCAGTGGGGCGGCCGCTTTGACGGTGGAATCGCTTTCCGACCGCCTCGCTCGTCTGCCCGAGGTCGCCGAATGAGGCGGGCCTTGACGATCGGCGTTCCGGCGCTGCTGCTGGCCACCCTGGCTTGGTACTTCGTCGTCTATAGCCCGGCCGGCCAGCGGGTGGTCGCAGCCGAAGACGCACTGGGGGCGGCTTCGGACGAAGAACTGCAACTACAGACCCAACTGGTCCGGCTCCGCAAGATTCAGGACAACGAGTTCGCCTACCTCGAAGCGATCGGCGTGATCGAAGGGGCGATACCGTCGGATCCAGAACTCGACGTCATCATCGAGGACCTCCACGAGCTGGCCAACCAGACCGGGGTGGCGTGGTTGTCGGTGGCCAACGGTGTGCCGGCGGAGGTCGAGGGTGAACGCTATTTCGAGTTCCCCATGACCATCAACGTCGAGGCGCAGTATTTCGAACTGCTCGGTTATCTATACGGCATCGCCGACTTGTCGCGCCTGGTCACCATCGACGGTCTGGACGTCTCCTCTCGACAGGATGAAGACGGTTTCACGATTCTGACGGTGAGCATCAATGCCCGGGTGTACACGACTTCGGACCTGATCGTTCCCGATTTTGGCATCGCCACGACCACGACCACAACGTCGACGACCGTGCCAGCGGAGGACGCATGAGCCGGCGGCGACCAGGCAGCGGGTGGGCGGCCTCCACCGCCATCTTGATGATCGGCGCCGCCCTGGCCGGAGCTTGGCTGCTGGCGGGGCCGTCGTTATTGGGGGCAGGAGGAAACTCGGTATTGGACGGACCGCTGGCATCGGTATCGGTGGCTCCGCCGGCGGCGGCCGGTGCTGCCCTGCTGCCCGGTGTCAAAGCCGTCTCCTCTGCACAACTCAGTCAACCCCGCGATCCGTTCCGGCCGCTGATCACCGAAGACGCCGTCGTTGACCCTGGGGGCGGGCTGGGCGGCACCGGCGGAACGGGCGGCACACCGGGGATCACAGTACGGCTGATCGCCGTCGAGGATGTGGCCGGGGTCCTGCGGGCCACGGTGGAGGTGAACGGGACCACCTATGACGTGGGGGTCGGCGATGTCTTTGCCACCGACTTCTTGGTGGTGAGCCTCGACACCGATTCGGGGGTGTTCTTGTTCCGAGACAACGCTTTCGAGTTATCGGTGGGCCAGGAAATCCTCAAATAGGGCCGGCTTTGCCAGGGCCCGAATGCTCTGCGGCGGGTCGAGCTTGGCATGCACTGACCTGGTGGGCTTGGCGGCGGCTCTAGCCTGACCGCAATGCTCCGTTTCCTGACCGCCGGAGAATCCCACGGGCCGGCCCTGGTGGCGATCGTGGAGGGTCTCCCCGCCGGGCTGCCCTTCCGCACCGAAGACTTGGCGGCCGAACTGGCGCGGCGCCGGCTCGGATTCGGACGGGGAGCACGCATGCGAATCGAGAAAGACGAACTCGAGGTCGTGGGAGGAGTCAGACATGGGACCACCCTCGGCGGCCCGGTGGCCGTGCTGATCCGCAACACCGAGTGGCCACGCTGGGCCGAGGAGATGTCGCCCGAGCCCGGTGAGGCCAAACGCCGGCTGACCACTCCCCGGCCGGGCCACGCCGACCTCGCCGGCATGTTGAAGTACCAAACCAAGGACGCCCGCGACATACTGGAACGCGCCTCTGCCCGTGAAACCGCGGCTCGAACGGTGGTCGGTTATCTCTCGAAGCTCTTACTTGCTCAGATCGAGGTGACCGTGTTCAGCCACGTCATCTCGATCGGGGAGGTGCGGGCGCCCAACGAACCGGTGCCGACACCGGCCGACCTGGCTCGGATCGACGAGTCGCCGGTGCGGACCTTCGATGCCGCCACCGAGGCGCTGATGGTCGCCGAGATCGAGGCTGCCCATGCCGACCGCGACACCCTCGGGGGTGAGGTGGAGGTGCTGGCTTACGGGATACCGGTGGGGTTGGGCAGCCACGTTCATTGGGATCGCCGCCTCGACGCCCGGCTGGCCGAAGCCGTGATGTCGATCCACGCCATCAAAGGAGTCGAGATCGGAGATGGCTTCCGGTCGGCAGGTCGGCGTGGTTCGGCGGCCCACGACGAGATCGAACCGGGTCTCGAGCGTCCGACCAACCGGGCGGGCGGAACCGAGGGAGGGATGAGCAATGGACAGGTCGTGACGGTCCGCGCCGCCATGAAGCCGATCTCGACGGTCATCAATCGGATGCGAACTGTCGATGTCGACACTGGCGAGGCCCAGCTGGCCTTTTACGAGCGCTCCGATACCTGTGCTGTCCCGGCGGCCGGAGTGGTGGCGGAACAAATGGTGGCCTTCGTCTTGGCCGACGAGGCGATGCGTACCTTCGGCGGAGACACGGTCGAGGACTTCCGTCTCAACTGGCAGAACTACTGTCGGCGTCGCCAGAGCTTCTGACATGCCTCTCTGGCTGGTCGGCATGATGGGGTCGGGGAAGAGCGCAGTCGGCGCATTGGTGGCCCGGGAATTGGGGGGTGGGTTTTTCGACACCGACGACCTGGTGGCCGGTGAGGCGCGTCTCTCGGTCGAAGACGTATTCAGAGTTCTCGGGGAAGAGCGATTTCGGGACCTCGAGGACGCCCAGATCGAAAAACTTGCCCCTGACAAGTCCGCAGTCGTCGCGACTGGAGGTGGCGCCGTCCTACGCGGTGGCAACCGCTCGATGATGCGGGAGTCGGGATTGGTGGTCTGGTTGCGGGCGGATCCGCTCGTCCTCTCCACACGCATCGGCTCGGTGGGAGGACGCCCCCTTCTCGCCGATACGCAGGTGCTGGACCGTCTCTCCGAGCTGGCCGAGGAGCGCACTCCGCTATATGGGGCCGCCGCCCACCTGGTGGTCGATACCGATGACAAGCGATTGGGCGAGGTGGTCGAAGAGGTCGTGAGCCTGTGGAAGGGTCGATGACCGACATCATCATCCAGCCCGGCGCAGCTCGTTCGATCGTGCTCCCTCGGCGAGCGAACCGACACCAGGTGGCAGTGCTGAGCCAGCCGGGAGCGTTGCCGATCGGTCAAGCCATAGCTGGCCGCCTCTCGGCCCCGCTGCGCCTGCTACCCGACGGGGAGGCGGCCAAGACGCTGGCGGTCGTGGAGGGCATCTACGAGTGGCTAGCCGATCTGCGTCTGGGCCGTGCCGACACCCTGGTAGCCGTGGGGGGGGGCACCCTGACCGACGTGGCCGGGTTCGTGGCGGCGACCTGGTTGCGGGGCATCGAAGTCGTAAACGTGCCGACCACTCTGCTGGCGGCAGTTGACGCTGCCATCGGCGGGAAGACTGGCATCAACCTGCGAGGCAAGAACCTGGTAGGGGCGTTTTGGCCGGCCGCGCTCGTCGTGATAGACACCCAGGTGCTCGCCGCTCTGCCTGAGTCGCTGATTCGGGAGGGGATGGCAGAGGTGGTCAAGGCAGGCTTGATCGCCGATCCGGGGCTAGTCGATCTCATCGCCCAACAGGGGCTTCGCGCTCCGCTGCCCGAGGTCATCCAACGGGCGGTGGCGGTCAAGCAGGCTGTGGTTGCCGAGGATCCCATCGAAACCGGTCGGCGCATGATCCTCAACTACGGCCACACGCTGGGTCACGCCGTGGAGAAGACGGCCGGTATCACCCATGGACAGGCCGTCGCCATCGGTATGGTGGCCGCCGGAGCGGTCTCGGCCGCCAAGCTCGGCTTCCCCGACCAGGCCCGCCAGCTCGCCATCATCGAAGGGCTGGGCCTACCCACCACCTCGCCTCCGGTCGAACGGTCGGTGGTCAAGGAGCTGCTGTCGCTCGACAAGAAGGCGGACGGCCCGCATCTACGCATGGTGTTGTTGCGCACGATCGGTGAACCCGTGGTCATGGAGGTGGACGACCTGGACGTGGATACGGGTTTGGCCGCGGTTGGCCTTTGAGGCGCCCGCCGCCTCGCATCTACCATCGGCACCCGAACCTTCGACCAGGAGCAATGGAGCTTGATATCCACCAACGACGTCCGGCCGGGCATGGCGCTCGCCCTTCCCGATGGCCTTTTCTCGGTGCTCGAGTACCAGCACGTCAAGCCGGGCAAGGGTCGAGCCTTTGTCCGTATGCGTCTCAAGAAGGTGGGGACCGGACAGGTGCTCGATCGCACGTTCCGCGCCGATGAAGACCTGCCCCGGGCGATCATCGAGCGGAAGGACCACCAGTACCTCTTTCGAGACGACTTGGGCTTCAACTTCATGGATCTTGAGGAGTTCTCCCAGTTTGCGACGGCTGCCGAGGATGTCGGCGACGCTGCCAATTACCTGGTGGAAGGCGACACCGTCACTCTCGCCCTCTACAACGGCACCCCGATCGGCGTGGAACTGCCGGCTTCGGTGGAACTGATGGTGACCTTCACCGAGCCGGGCGTTCGAGGAGACCGCGTCTCGGCCGCGACCAAGCCCGCCACTACCCAGACCGGGTTGGTGGTCGCCGTCCCGCTCTTCGTGAACCAGGGCGACCGGATCAAGGTG
>CAYUKI010000118.1:0-7042 GCA_964445235.1 uncultured Acidimicrobiia bacterium
CGCAACGAATTCCCCTCGGCCAGGGCCCGCACCGCCGTTTCGAAAACGGCCGGGATGGTCAGTCTCGGGAACCACGATTAGGAAGCCGTCCAAACCATGTGGGTGGGCGATGCGGCCCACCAGGACCCGATCAGTCTTCGAATTCAACCCGGGCGCTCAACCCTTCTTCGTCGGCAGCGACGTCGGCCAGGGTGCGGATCGCTCTGGCCACCCGGCCATGGCGGCCGATCACTCGACCCATGTCGCCTTCACCCGTTCGGACTTCCGCCACCACCTCATCGGGACCCTGCTCGATGATGGTGACGCTCACCTCGTCGGGACGATCGACCAGCTCGGTGACGACGTAGTTGACGACCTGCTTGACGATGGCGGCCCTGGCCATGGCTAAGCCTCCGGGGCCGGCCGGGCCCCGACAGTGTGTACCTGGCCAGAGATCACTCTGTAGCGCGACCAGGCGCCCGATATCTCGAGGAGCTTGCGGACTCTCTCGCTCGGTTGGGCGCCGCGGGTCAGCCAGGCGATCGCTTTGTCGTTGTCGATTTCTACAAGGGAGGGATTCTGGCGCGGGTCATAGCGCCCGATCTGCTCGAGGTACTCGGCGTCACGAGAGCGGCGGCCATCTATCACCACCACCCGGTAGGAGGGCTGCTTGGCCTTGCCCATCCTGATCAGCCGCATCCTTACCGCCATGCTCTGGTCCTCTTTCCCTTTTACCCTTGTTCCTCGGGTTGGCTACCGCTTCGGCCGCCTTCCGGGCATTCCCGGCAAGCCCGGTACGCCCTTTCCGGAAGCCAACATCTTCATCATCTTCTGGGCATCGGCGAACTGCTTGAGGAGGACATTGACGGCCTGGGGCGTCGTTCCCGCTCCGGCCGCGATCCTCCTCTTGCGGCTTCCGCCGATGACCTTGGCGTCGTGCCGCTCCCCTGGCGTCATCGACTGGATGACTGCCTCCACCCTGCGCAGATCGGCATCGTCGATCTTGACGTCGCGGAGGAGGGAGCCGGCGCCCGGAAGCATAGCAACCAGGGAGGAGAGCGATCCCATCTGCTTCAGGGCCGATAGCTGCTGCAGGAAGTCTTCGAGGGTGAAGGCGGCTTTCCGCATCTTCGCGGCTGCCTTCTCGGCCTGCTGGCGATCGAAAGTCTGTTCGGCCTTTTCGATCAAGGTCATTACGTCGCCCATTCCGAGAATGCGACTGGCGATCCGGTCCGGATGAAAGGCTTCCAGGTCGTCAAGGGTCTCGCCGACTCCGGCGAATTTGATCGGGCAGCCGGTCACCTCTCGGACTGAGATGGCCGCCCCCCCCCGGGCATCTCCATCGAGCTTGGTGAGTATGACGCCAGTCAGTGGCACCGCCGCTAGGAAGCCGGATGCGACGTTCACGGCGTCCTGGCCGGTCATGGCGTCAACCACGAGCAGAATCTCTTGGGCCTCGGCCACCCTCCGCACCTCCGCCAGCTCTTCCATCAGTTCGGTGTTGATCTGGAGCCGACCGGCGGTATCGACGATCACGACGTCCTTCCCGAGCTTGGGAAGATCCTTGAGCGCCGCCTTGACCAGCTTGGGAGCACGATCCTTGCCAACGAGCGACCGATCCAGATACACGGGCACACCAATGCGTTTTCCCAGCGTTTCCAGCTGGTCGACGGCTGCAGGGCGCTGCAGGTCGGCCGCTACCAGCAGCGGGTGCCGACCCTGCTTCTTCATATGCACGGCCAGCTTGGCGGCCGTGGTGGTCTTGCCCGAGCCCTGCAGTCCCACCATCAAGATCACCATCGGAGAGCGACCCGACAGACCGCTCGCCTGGCGCCCCAGAGTCGTGACCAGCTCTTCGTGGACGATCTTGATCACCTGCTGGCCGGGCGTGAGGCTTCTTTGCACCTCTTCCCCGACGGCCCGCTCCCGCACTCGACCCAGGAACGAACGTACCACCCCGACGTTCACATCTGCTTCGAGCAGAGCCAGTCGCACCTCGCGCAGCGCCGCATCGACGTCGGCATCCGAGAGCCGCCCCTTGACGCGCAACCGGGCGAACGCACCCTCGAATCGCTGGGTAAGTGCATCGAACATGTGGACCGACTAGGTTACCGGTCCCGTCTCAACCCTTTTAGCGCGGAAGGGGTCGTCACGAGGGTCTTCCCCTCTGGCTTCAAATGCTTCAAATTCGTGAAGTGCACATCGACGATCTCATCCGCGAGCTCTCAAGTCGTCAATACGGCGTGATGAGCCGCCGCCAGCTCATCAAGGAGGGAGCCACACCCAAGTAGGTCGGTTACCGGCTCAGGAGCGGCGATCTCGAAGCCCTCTCCAAACAGGTTCTTCGGTTACGGGGTGTCCCTTTCACCGATGCCCAGGCGGCGATGGCCGGCGTTCTCGACGCCCCCGAGAGGCGGTCGTTTCCCATGCGTCGGCGGCGGTGGGGTGGGGAGTGCCCGGTTTCGAGGTGAGACGGCCGGTCCATGTCGTGATTCCTCATCAGGGGACGACAAGACGGCGGCGGCTGGCGGTGGTCGATTATCACCGTTTGCTGTTGCCGCGTTTCCTCATGGAGGTGCGTGGTGTCCCGATCACGTCGCCAGCGCTGACCGTGTTTCTCCTTGCCGGAACCCAGCATCCGTGTCGAGCGAGTCCTCGATCACCTCTGGGCCATGCGCCTCGTCGGCTACGCCTCGCTCCACGAATGCCTTGAGGTGCTGGCCGAGCGTGGCCGCAACGGAACCCGGGTATTCCGCGAGCTCCTGGCCGTCCGGCCACCTGACTACGCGCCACCGGAGTCGAATCTGGAGCGCTGCGTCAAGAAGCTGGGTGAGGACGTCGGCATCAGGCTTCGACCCCAGGTGACAGTCGGTGGCGCGGAGCATATCGGGCGGGCCGACTATCAATTCGAAGACCTGCCCGAGGGCCTTATCGAAGTCATGTCGGAGCGTTACCACAGCGCCCTTTTGGACCAGCAGTCTGACGAGACTCGGTTTCGTAGGTATGAAGGGGCCGGCTTCTTCGCCTTGGCGGTTTGGGAACACGATGTGTGGCACCGGCCGGACCTGGTCAAGCGCGAGCTCCTCGCCTTCTACCAGCGGGTCGCCCTCGCCACCGGCCGCCACCCCATTCCCCCCATCTGGCTCGGAGAAACGCCCTCCTGAGGGCGTTTCTCCGAGCCAAAAGTAAAATGCCGGACTCTTGACCGCCCGAGACGAGGCCTTGCGCGCGGACATTCGCCGGTTGGGGAACCAGCTCGGTGAAGCACTGCGGCGCCAGCACGGCGCCGGTCTGCTCGATCTGGTCGAGCAGGTCCGGGCCCTTACCAAGGCGGTCCGCTTCGGTGGTGACACCGCCGCCGGAGTCGAGCTCGAGGGCTTGCTCGGCTCACTCGATATCGCCACCACCACTCAACTCGTGCGAGCCTTCACCTCCTACTTCTATCTCGCCAACGTGGTCGAGCAGGTCCACCGGATCGAGGACCTGGCCGGCGCCAACCAGACCTCAACCATGAGTGCCACGGTGAGCCGGATCGTCTCCGCCGGACTCGATCAGGAGCTGGTCGCCCAAGTCGTGGAACGCCTCGAACTGCGCCCGGTATTCACCGCCCATCCGACCGAGGCGGCTCGCCGGACGGTTCTTACCAAGCTGGCCATGCTCGCCGAGCTGCTCGAGGAGCGCCTCGACCCCCGGGCCACCGATCGCAAACAAGAGCGGATCGACCGACGGGTCGCCGAGCTCATCGATGGAATTTGGCAGACCGACGAACTGCGATTGGAGCAGCCGCTTCCGATCGATGAGGCCCGCTCCGCCATCTACTACTTCGACCTTCTCTTCCGCCAAGTCATACCCGACCTGGCCGAGGAGGTCGACCGCCAACTGGGCCGGCTGGGGGTACCCGCCTCCCCCACCCCGATTCGCTTCGGGACCTGGGTCGGTGGCGACCGAGACGGAAACCCCAACGTGACCGCAGAGGTCACTGCCGCGGTCTTGACCGTCCAACACGAGCACGGCCTTCGCAACCTGATTGCCGCGGTCGAGACGCTGGCCGACGAACTGTCAACGTCGAATCGAATTCAAGACATCTCGCCTGACCTGGCCGAACGACTCGAGGTCGAGAGGAAGGCGTTACCACAGGTGTGGCAGAGGTTCCATCGACTCAACGCCGCCGAGCCGTACCGGTTGATGTGCGCCTACATCCACCAGCGACTCAACGACACCCTGGCGCGTCTCGTGGACGGCAAGCCGGTCCCCACTGGCTACTCGTCGCCCCTCAAGATGATCGAAGACCTGGAACTGATCGCAGCGTCATTGCGGTCACACGCCGGCGGGCTAATCGGCGACGGACCCGTGGCGAGGCTCATTCGCAACGTCCATATCTTCGGCTTTCACGTCGCCACCCTCGATGTACGTGAACACGCCGATCGCCTGCACGACACCATGGCCGGCCTGTTCGGGGCGATCGGGCAGGAATATCCGACTGACGAGGGCGAGCGGACTGCTCTGCTGGCGGCCGAATTGGGCGGACGCCGGCCACTCGTGAGCGCCACCACCTCGCTCCCCGAGGCTGAGGCCGAGACGCTGCGAACCTTCGTGACCATCCGGGAAGCGCTCGACCGTTTTGGTCCAGTGATCGAGAGCTTCATCATCTCGATGACCAGGTCACCGGGAGACGTACTGGCGGCGGCGGTGCTGGGTCGGGAGGCGGGGTTGGTTTCGCCCCACGATGGGCTGGCCCGGATCGGGTTCGTCCCCCTCTTCGAGTCGATCGAGGAGTTGGCGCGAAGTGGCGAGATCCTCGACTCGCTGCTTTCCGACCCTGGCTACCGACGGCTGGTGCGCGCCCGGGGCGACGTGCAGGAGGTAATGCTCGGCTATTCGGATTCCAACAAACAGGCCGGCATCACCACCTCACAATGGGAGATCTACAAGGCCCAGCGCATGCTCCGCAACGCCGCCGAACGCCACGGCGTCTTGCTACGTCTGTTCCACGGGCGGGGCGGGACCATCGGGCGGGGAGGGGGCCCCACCCACCAAGCGATCCTCGCCCAGCCCTACGCCACGATCGACGGGCAACTCAAGGTCACCGAGCAGGGTGAAGTGATCGCCGACAAGTACGCGTTGCCTGCGCTGGCAGAGCGCAACCTGGAGCTCGCCCTTGCTTCGGTGCTCGAGGCCTCGGTGCTGCATCGGGCGTCCCGGCAGCCCAAGGAGGTGCTCGACCGTTGGACCGACACGATGGAAACCGTTTCCCAGGCTGCCTTTGCCTCCTACCGGCTGCTCATCGAGTCCCCGAGCCTCGTCGACTACTTCCTTTCCTCCACACCGGTCGAGGAGCTAGCGGCCATGAACATCGGATCTCGACCCTCTCGCCGACCGGGGGGGGGAAAGGATCTAGCCAACCTCCGGGCCATATCCTGGGTTTTTGGATGGACTCAGTCCCGTCAGATCGTGCCCGGTTGGTTTGGGGTAGGGAGCGGCCTGGGCGCGGCCCGGGAAGGAGGCCACGAAGCGGTGCTGAGAGAGATGTTCGAAAAGTGGTCTTTCTTTCAGACCTTCCTCTCCAATGTCGAACAAACGCTCAAGAAAACCGACCTGTCCATCGCCCGCCGTTATGTGGACGTATTGGTCGATCCCGCTGATCACCATCTCTTCGAGACCATCTGCGCCGAATACGAAGCCACCAAACGCGAGGTGCTAGCACTGAGTGGTCGCTCGGACTTGCTGGAGGAGAACCCCCTGCTGCGTCGAACCCTGGAGATACGCGACATCTATCTCGACCCTCTCAACTTCACCCAGATCGCCCTCCTGGCTCGCTCCCGGACCAAGGGTCAGGACCCGCTCCTGCAACGAGCTTTGCTGCTCACGGTCAACGGCATCGCCGCCGGCATGCGTAACACCGGCTGAGCACCGGCTGGTGGACGCCAAACATGCCCGGATTCCGGACCGACCGGCGGCGGAAGGCCGTACTCTCGCGCCCATGCCGCTCACTGTCGTCAATCATCCCCTGGCCGGGCATTACCTGACGATCCTCCGTAATAGGACTACGCCGTCCCCGGAGTTCCGCACCACGACGAAGAAGCTCGCCTTCCTGCTGCTGGCGGAGGCAACTACCGACCTGCCCAGCGCTCTCTTCGATATTGAGACCCCACTCGAATCCACGACGGGCACGCGATTGGCCAAGCCCATTGTGGCGGTACCGGTGCTGCGGGCCGGCCTCGGCCTGCTCGACGCCGCCGTCGAGTTGCTTCCCAACCTCCACATCGGTTACGCCGGCGTCCAACGAAACGAGGAGACCGCCGAACCCGTCGAGTACTACGCCAAGTTCCCTCCCATGGCCGACGCCCGGGTGTTGGTGCTCGAACCGATGCTGGCCACCGGGGGGTCCCTCTCCTGGGCTGTGACCCGAATGAAGGAGCGCGGGGCGCGGGATATCACGGCGGTTTGTGTCGTGGCCGCCCCCCCCGGCGTCGAGGTGATGGATCGCAATCATCCGGATGTGCGGGTGGTGGCAGCGGCGCTCGATCGCGACCTCGATTTCCGTTTCTACATTCGACCCGGTCTGGGTGACATGGGCGATCGCCTGTTCGGAACTTGAAGCGCAACGGGCGGGCAGGCCAGTACCGGAACGATCAGCCTGACTTCGAGGGTGCCGTTCTGGCGGTTTGTCCGGCCTCCCTCCGGGCGCCGTGGTCAGCTACGGCGAGGTAGCTGCCGAAGCCGGTTTTCCCGGCGCAGCTCGCGCCGTAGGCAATCTGCTCCGCACCACCACCGCCGACGTGCCCTGGTGGAGGGTCGTGGCGGCCACCGGGCGACTGGTGGCTGGCAACGCCCGAGAGCAAGCCCACCTTCTCCGCAACGAAGGGGTCAAGGTGCGTGTCGGGCGGGTCAGCCGTCCATGACCCGGAGCTGAGCCAGAGAAGGGACCGGTGCCACCCTTACGCCGGCCGACTCTTCCAGCTCGCCAAGGACCTTGCGGGGCAACACCGTGGCCGGCCCTCGCCGCCAACCGGACCGTTCGCCTGGCTGTTCCGGACTTTCAACCTCAAGCCCGATGTCACGA
>CAYUKI010000119.1:0-6990 GCA_964445235.1 uncultured Acidimicrobiia bacterium
GTATCGACGTCTCTTGAGGGTGACACCCTCACCCTGCGACCGACCGGTGTCCTCTATTTCGCATCCGCCGCGGCCCTCGAAGACGCTCTTGTCGGCGAGCTTGCAGCTCATCCGAGCGCCCGCCGGTTGCACCTCGATCTGGGCTCCCTTGGCAGAATCGATTACACCGGGGCGCTGGCCCTGAAGGAGCTGCTGAGAGAGGCGGAGGCTGCCGGGCTCGAGATAGCGTTTGTGGTCGTCCCTAAGAAGGCTCGGGGTCTACTGCGCAAGGTATGCGGTTCGGTGCCCGGCCTGGATTGATAGGGAGCGGTCCCAGACACAAACGTTCTGTCAAGCCCTCCTGCAACAATCACGGCTCCACTGATGATCGTCCTCCACGCGCTCTGGTCGGCTCGGCAAGTCCCGGCGTGGTGGGGGGAGGACTCGAGTCGACCGGCCCTCGACCGGCCCCGGAGGGGACGGCGACCCAAGGCCGGTCGGGCTCACCCCTTCGCCGCCGACCACCTTGGCCTGGCGGCGGCGCTGGGCGAGGCCGGCCTGGCGGCGGGCGCCTTGACCGAGACCCACATCACCCTCCTCCTCCCGTCGGGAAAACGTGGGCCTCAGCCGTCGCCGCAGTTGCTTTGGGAGGAGGAGGGCGCCTCGGTGGTCGCCGACCGGTTGGCCGCTTGGATGGTGCCGGCGGTGGGATCGACGGCGCCGGCCGCGGCTGGCCTCCTGCTGTCCCTATCGGAGGCGAGCCACCCAGGGGTCGTGCTCGCCGGCTCGCACCGCTTCTTCGGCGAGGTGGCAGGGCTGGCCGCCGAGCTGGTCGCTCGTGGCCGGGTCATCCCCGCAGTGGGCGAGGGCCCCGAGGCTTTAGCCCGCTGGCAGGCGGTCCTCGACGGGGGGAGAGACCAAGCCCGGCTGGGTGCCTTGGCTCGTGCCTTGCCTCCGATGTGCCGGGCCGAGCAACGCCCCGGGGGCGCCGCCCGCGCCGACCAAGTGGTCCGGTCCGCATTGCAGGGGTTCGTCGACGGGCTGGTCAGGGCCGGCCTGACAGAGGGCGGCTGGCGGCCTAAGCACAGAGCCCTCACCGCCCTGGTGGCACCGGACGGGAAAGGTAAAGCCTCGCCGGCGGACCTGGCCGGCCTCGGCGATTCGCTGAGCGGATGGGCGGAGCGGGCTGAGCCGCCTGCCGACTTCCGGGCCTGCTTCCGCCTGGTCCCTCCACCCGGCGAGCAGGCCGAACCATTCCGGGTCGACCTCTTGGTCCAGGCGGTGGACGACCCCAGCCTCCTCGTCTCCGCCGCCCAGGTCTGGAAGGCGAGGGGACGGACGCTGCGGGTGCTTGAGCACAGCTTCGAAGACCCTCAGGAGCGCCTGCTAGGGGCTCTCGGTCGGGCTGCGAACCTCTACCCAGAGCTCGAAGGGGCCCTCCGCCGCCCGCGTCCTGAAGCTCTTGACCTCGACGCCGGCGGCGCCTACCGCTTCCTCCGCCAGTTCGCTCCCCTCTTGGAGCAGGCCGGGTTCGGAGTGCTGGTGCCCTCGTGGTGGGGAAAGCCCTCCGCCCGTCTCGGGGTGAGGCTGCGGGCCCGTCCCAGCCCGGCCGCCACCTCGAGCGGGCTGCTCGGCATGGCGGCGCTGGTGGACTACCACTTCGAGGTGGCCCTGGGCGATGAGACGGTCACCGCCGAGGAGCTGGCCGAGTTGGCCCGTCTGAAGGCTCCTCTGGTGCGGATGGGGAAGGGCTGGGTGGAGTTGCGCCCCGAGGATGTCGAGGCGGCCCTTGCCATCCTCGACCGCGGCACGGCAGGGAACATGACCATCACCGAGACGCTGCGGGTGGGCTTGGGGCTCGAAGGCGAGGGTGGGCTCCCGGTGGTGGCGATGGAGGCGGAGAGCTGGCTGGGGCGTCTCTTCGGGACCGACCAGACCCTGGAGCCGATCGCCGCCCCGGCCGGGTTCTCCGGGACGCTCCGGCCCTATCAGGAGCGGGGCCTCTCCTGGCTCGCCTTCCTCGACGGGCTCGGCCTGGGAGCGTGCCTGGCCGACGACATGGGGCTGGGCAAGACCATCCAAGTCTTGGCCTTGTTGGTGGCGGAACGGGAGGGTGCCCAGCATCCCAGCCCCACCTTGCTGGTCTGCCCGATGTCGGTAGTGGGAAACTGGCAGCGGGAGGCGGAACGTTTCGCCCCCAAGCTCACCGTCCACATCCACCACGGATCCGAGCGCTTGCTGGGTCCGGCCCTCGCCGAAGCGGTGGCCCACGCCGACCTGGTCGTCACCACCTACGCTCTGGTGGCCCGCGACCAAGAGGCGCTCTCGGCCGTGGAGTGGGGGCGGGTGGTGTTGGACGAGGCTCAGAACGTGAAGAACCCGGGGGCTCGCCAGGCGCAGGCGGCCCGCGCGCTTCCGACCAGGCGGCGGGTGGCTCTCACCGGCACGCCGGTGGAGAACCGGCTAGCCGAGCTGTGGTCGATCATGGAGTTCCTGAACCCGGGGCTGTTGGGGTCCCAGGCCGCCTTCCGGCGGACCTTCTCCATCCCGATCGAGCGCTATCGAGACCAAGGCCAGGCCGACCTCTTGCGGAGGCTCACCATGCCCTTCGTCCTCCGCCGCCTGAAAACGGACCGCTCGATCATCGCCGACCTTCCGGAGAAGCTCGAGATGAAGGTCTACTGCAACCTGACTCGGGAGCAAGCCTCGCTTTACCAGGCGGTGGTCGACGACATGCTGGCCAAGGTGGCGGAGTCCGAGGGGATCGAGCGGCGGGGGCTGGTGCTGGCCACCATGCTCAAGTTGAAGCAGGTCTGCAACCATCCCACCCAGCTTTCCGGGGATCGCTCCCCCCTCACCGGGCGGTCGGGGAAGCTGGCTCGCCTCGAGGAGGTCTTGGAGGAGGTGGTGGCGGGAGGGGACCGGGCTCTCTGCTTCACCCAGTTCGCCGAGTGGGGCCACCGGCTGCGTCCTCACCTACAAGAGCGCCTGGGGGTGGAGGTGCTCTACCTCCACGGCGGCACCCGAAAGCCGGCTCGAGACGAGATGGTGGCGCGGTTTCAAAGTCCCTCCGGCCCCCCGATCTTCTTGCTCTCGCTAAAAGCCGGCGGCATAGGACTCAACCTCACCGCCGCCAATCACGTCATCCACTTCGACCGCTGGTGGAACCCGGCGGTGGAGGACCAGGCCACCGATCGAGCCTTCCGCATCGGCCAGCGCCGGGACGTGTGGGTGCGCAAGCTGGTATGTGTTGGCACCCTGGAGGAGCGGATCGACCGGATGATCGAGGAGAAGCGGGAGCTGGCCGAGCGGATCGTTGGCACCGGGGAGGCTTGGTTGACCGAGCTCTCCACCGAGGAGCTGCGCTCGCTGGTGGCTCTCTCTGCCGAGGCGGTGGCGGAATGACCGGGCGCTGGGACCGCTTCTACCCGCCTTCCCGGCCCCGCCCGGTGGAGGGAGGGATCAAGAGCCGTAGCCGGCGCGGCCCGATCGGGGAGACCTGGTGGTCGCAAAGGTTCATCGACCTCCTCGAGTCCTTCCGCCTGGGCGGGAGGTTGGAGCGGGGACGGACCTACGCTCGAGCCGGCCAGGTGCTCGATCTGGAGCTCTCCCCGGGGCGGGTACGGGCCCGTGTGCAAGGGTCGCGCAAGGTTCCATACCGGGTGGAGATAGGCGTACCGGTGCTCTCCCGGCGGGACTGGGATCGGGCGGAGGAGGCCATGGCCGGCCAGGCCATCTTTGTCGCCAAGCTGTTGGCCGGCGAGATGCCCCGAGACATCGAAGGGGTATTCGCCGCCTCCCGGCTCTCGCTCTTCCCCGCTACCAGAAAAGAGCTG
This sequence comes from uncultured Acidimicrobiia bacterium, assembly GCA_964445235.1. GTDB lineage: Bacteria > Actinomycetota > Acidimicrobiia > Spongiisociales > ZC4RG35 > CAYUKI01. Next base: position 3,816 of record CAYUKI010000119.1, read on the forward strand.
GCCATGGAGTGCTCCTGCCCCGATTGGGAGACGCCATGCAAGCACCTGGCCGCCACCCTTTACATCCTCGCCGAGCGCTTCGACCAAGACCCATTCTTGTTGTTCGCTTGGAGGGGGCGGACCAAGGACCAGCTCATCGCCGATCTACGAGCCCGGCGGGGAAGCACGGAGGACATCGAGCATGAGGTACCGGTCTCACCCGCCGGGCCCTCGCCCGAGCTCCCGCTGGAAGGGTTTTGGGACGTGGGACCCGGCCTCGAGGAGGTGGTGGTATCGCCGGTTGCGCCCGGAGCCCCCGAGGCTTTGCTGCTCGACCCTCCCTCCGAGCTCGTCGAGTTGCTGGCCCCCGCCTACCAGGCGATGACCGCGGCGGCGAGGCGACGGCTCACCGGAGACCCGGATGCAGTCGAGGGCCGCCAACAGGAGGCCCCGCTCAGGTCGTCACCAGCGTCTTCTCCTCAGCCGAGGAGCAGACCATGAGCAGCCTTGTAGGAAGTTCTGGCGGAACTAACATAGGAACTTATGATCCCAGGGAGTACCAATGGCTGAGATGCTTGAGCGCGCAGTTGAAGCGGATGAGATTGTGGAAGCCTTGCGGACCTACGGCTTTACCCAGGCGGATGTCGCCACGGCCGTCGGAGTGACGGACCGGGCAGTGCGGAACTGGTCACGCGAAACGTCGCTGCGCCGCCGCAACGAGGAACGGCTTCAGGCTCTTCGCCAAATTGCGCTTCTACTCAACCATTCACTGAGCAAGCGAGGCGTCGGGCAGTGGTTCAGGGCACACAATCGGTTACTTGGTGGCCATCGACCCCTGGACGTTCTCGCGGAGGGAGATATCGAAGCGGTACGCCAAGCCGCAGCCGCCTTCGCCGATGGGGCTTACGTCTGATCCTGGCTGACTGGTGCTGAGTCCAACAAAGACTTGATGCAGAACGTGTCGCCCCGTGTCATCTCTCGGCTGGTCTGGCACCAGACGCGGCCAATGAACGCGCTACTCGACTTTGACGATCCTGCTCGCTATGCGGGGCGCTACAACGGTGTCGGCCAACCCGGTGTTTGATATTCCTCGTTCACCGAGCGGGGCGCCTGGGCTGAGCTGTTCCGCCATTGGGGGCCCGAGGAGATTTCTCCGTTCGAGATTCGACGTCGAGTGGGCCGCGCCCGAGTGACGGACGTCGTGGTTCTTGATCTCACCGATCCTGATGTGCGTGAGCAGCTCGGCGTTACCGAGGACGAACTGGTCGGCGATGACTGGAGTCGTTGTCAGCAGTTAGGGGCCGAGGCCCGCGAAGCGGGATTCGAGGGGGTGCTCGCTCAGTCGGCTGCCCTGGACGGCGAGATCACCTTGGCACTGTTCCATTCGGCTATAGGCAAGCTGGTCGCCGAGCACTCTCGGGTCCAGAGGCCGCCGATACCGATGATCCGCGTACTCGAACGGATCCGCGTTCCCGATGCGGCCATCGAGACCGTCGGCCGCCTGTACAAGGCTCTCGCCGCGCTCGGTCGGCGGCTCCGAAGGCGGTGACAGCGCACTGTCGAGCCGGATCCTCTGACGGATCTTCTAACGGATGGAGCGGCATGAGAGGTTGTCCACAGGCAGCACTTGGCACCTCGACTCCGCGAAATCCCTGGTAGATGGCACATGGTGCGGGCGAACGACGTTGGTATCGAGGAGCTACATCAGTCGAAGCGGGCAGCCACCGGCGTTTCCCGAGAGACCGCCACCTCGAAGTCGGCGTCCTCAACACCGGCGGGTTCTGCCAGCAACTCGATGATGCTTGGCTCGATCACCTCTCTTCACCGGGATCCGTTCGTCGGGGGGCATCCCACGCGGCGAGCGTGACCCCGGGTGCCCGTGCTGTTTCACCTCCACGGGGTTAGCTGTCCACTCTCCCTGATCTGCCAGGCTGCAGCGACGGCTTCGGTAGCGAATCCGATCATGTCTTCGGCGTCGGCGGCAGTGACGGCGGCGGAATCGACCCTCGGGTACTGCTGTTCATGCCGCTGGCGGCGCATCCGACCGAACCTCTCGAACGGGCCGTTGAACTGGGCGCGGGCTGCCTCTTCAACAGCAACGTGTCATCCGCGCGTCGTCGGCCTGAGACCCTGGGCGGCCAAGAGGGCGGTGGCTGCCTTCCTGGCGCTTTCGTAAGCGAGTTGTAGCGCGCCGCCCGGGTTGGTGGGGAGAATCATTTGAGCGGACTCGATGCTGGCTCGCCCTTCGTCGTACAGCCGCTCCGCCAACTGTTCGGAAGGCACGACCCGTTGCAATTCGCCACGCTCGAGGAGCGTTCGGACCTCTTCAGCACCTCGAGCCCACGGGCTCACTTGACCGTCTCCGCGTCGTGAGCGACGAACAATGGAACCAACGAGCGGGAACGGACCGTTTCGACAAACGGGTCCTTTTTTGTTGCCCACTCCTCCCGGGTACGGAATGTAACCTGCACCGGGCGGCCGAGTTTGCCCTCAGCGGTATCCACAGCCTCATATACCGCTTGCCGGTTGGGCTCACCGATCACGAGAACATCCACGTCGTTGGGAGAGGGTCCGTCAACGCCTAGGTAGCGCTCGGCCCAAGAGCCGAAGAGATAAGCCGCGGCGATATCGGGAATCGGCGCCAACCCATCCGCTAGCACCTGCCGGGGCCCGAAGGCGATCATCAAGAGCCGGGCGAGTGGTTCGTGGTATGGGCTGGAGGTGTTGGCAGTGACGAGTCTCGACCGTCCCAATTGCCGGGTGAGGACGAGACCAGCCTTCTCTGCGATGCTCACCTCTCGACTCGCAGTCATCGGGGATTGGCCGACCTGCTTCGCCAGGGCGGTGATGGTCCACTCCCGCGTAGGGTCGAGAAACAGCGCCGTGAGGATCTCGGCTTGGGCGGTTGTCCGCAGGATTGGGAGTAGCGGTGGCGGTGCGGTACGCAGGCGGGTTCCTATCGTAAAGTGTTCGTTATTTACCACTTTAGGATAGTGTCTCTGGGGTACCGAGAGAAGCTACTCGAGGCCCAGCGGTGGCTCTTCTGGGCGGGGCCGGAGGTTGTGGTGGCGGATGGTGCGAACGCAGGCATTCCATCTCAGGAGGGCGTCGTCGTTGCCGGGAGGGCGGATCATGGCGGCTTTCTCGAACCAATCCATCGCTTCTCGAAAGCCGTCGTAGGCGAACTCCGATGCCG
>CAYUKI010000120.1:0-6976 GCA_964445235.1 uncultured Acidimicrobiia bacterium
CACGAGGACAATGGCGACCAGGCGGCCCACCGAGCGCATCGACCCCTCAGGCTAGCTGCAACCGCGTGGCGTCCGACCAGTCGTCCTGCCCTCCTCGGCAGGCGGCCAAACCGCGCCCTCGCATGAGGCCGGGGAAGGGGACCTGTTGGCCACGTCTTGCCCCTTTAGACTTCCTGCCGATGCACTACAACCTCACCGTTCTCGACAACGGGCTGCGGGTGATCAGCGAGACCATGACGGGAGTGCGTTCGGTGGCGGTGGGCTGTTGGGTCGATACCGGCTCCCGCGACGAGTTGCCCAACGAGGCCGGAGCCTCCCACTTCCTCGAGCACCTGCTCTACAAGGGCACCGAGCAGTTCTCGGCCCGGCACATCTCGGAAAGCTTCGATGCCATGGGGGCGGAAGCCAACGCCTTTACCGCCAAGGACCACACCTGCTTCTGGGCCCGCATGCTGGATCGAGACGTCCGCACGGGCTTCGAGTTGCTCGCCGGCATGCTGCAGGCCCCCGCCTTCCGACCTACTGAGATCGACTCGGAGCGGCAGGTAGTGGTCGAGGAGATCAACATGAACGACGACGATCCCTCCGAGGTGGCATTCGAGGAGTTCTCGCAGGCGGTTTTCTCCTCTCACCCCCTCGAGCCACCCATCCTCGGCACCCGCGCCTCGATCCGCGCGATGGGCCGCGACGACCTCCAAGGCTATTGGAAGCGCCGCTACGGGGTCGGTTCGACGGTTATCGCCATGACCGGGGCGATTCAACACGACCAGGTGGTGGGCCTGGTCGAGGAGTTCTTCGGTGGCTGGGGGGGGGAAGCGGTCGATCACGAGACGGCCCCCCACGTCATGAAAAGCAGGGTGAGGCTCCAGCGTCGCGAGACCGAGCAGGCCCACCTCGTCATCGGCGGGAGGGGTCTGACTCGCCAGGATCCGCGTCGCTTCGCCGACAACATCCTCAACCATGTGTTGGGCGGAGGCCTCTCCTCGCGGCTCTTTCAGACCATCAGGGAGGACCGAGGTCTCGCCTATGCGATTTACAGCTTCAAGTTCGGTTTCGTCGATGCTGGAGCGTGGGGCGTCTACGTCGGCACCACCCCCCAGCAAACGGGAACCTGCCTGCGACTGATCGGTGATGAGCTCAACAAGGTGGTCGAGGACGAGATCACCGACAAGGAACTGGTTCGAGCCAAGGGCTCGTTACGGGGTTCGCTGGCCCTATCGATGGAGGACCCGAGCAGCCGGATGGTTCGGCTGGGCAAGGATGAGCTCAGCGGTGGCCCGCATCTGACCATCGACGAACGCATGGCCGCCATCGAAGCAGTCACCGTGGAAGAGGTGCACGCGGTCGCGACCGAGCAATTGGCAGCTCCTCGAGTCATCGGGGCAGTCGGTCCTTTCGATGTCGGGGACCTCGAGCCCTACCTGCAGTGATTCGGGTCGGCATCTCGGGCGCCGCCGGTCGAATGGGTGGGCTGGTGGCGGAAGCTCTGGCCGAATCGGGAGAGTTCGTGATCGGTGGTCTCTACGCACCCGGGCACGAGGGTTTCAGCGCGGGGGGAGTGGCGGCCGGAGGCCACCCGGATGCTTTGGCCGGTTGTGACGTCATCTTGGAGGTGACCCGCCCGGACGCGGTCATGGCCAACCTGTGGCGCTGGAAGGACATGGGGGCTCACGTGGTGGTGGGCACGTCGGGTTTCGACAGTGCTCGGATGGCCGAGCTCACAGCCGGTTGGGGGGGGGGACCGCCCAACTGCCTGGTGGTGCCCAACTTCTCGGTGGGGGCCGTGCTGATGATGAGGTTTGCCGAAGCCGCGGCACCCTATTTCCTAGCCGCCGAAGTAATCGAGCTCCATCACGACCGGAAGGCCGATGCCCCGTCGGGAACGGCCTTGGACACGGCCCGGCGAATCGGGGAGGCTCGGCCCGATCAGCTCCGACACGTCGAGTCGAAGGAGATGCGCCCCGGAGCGCGAGGTGCCACCGAGTCCGGGGTCAACGTGCACTCGGTCCGCCTGCCGGGGTTGCTGGCCCATCAGGAGGTCGTATTGGGTGCCGAAGGGGAGGTACTGACCATCCGTCACGACGCCACCGACCGTAAGGCCTACCTGCCGGGGATCTTCATGGCCCTGCGAGCGGTCGGGGGCATCCACGGGGTCAGCCTCGGGCTCGAGCAACTCTTCTGAGGGGCTGGGACAAGAGCGACTCGAGCGACTTCGATCGATCGGCCGCCTTTAGAACAAGGCGCTGGCGAGCTTCTTCCGGAAGTCCCCGGTCAGTGGATGGGGCCCGAGGGTCTCGAAGAGGTCGAGCATTAGCCGGCGGGCGTCCTCGGCGTCGGGCCCTCGTCCCTTCACGAGCCCGAGCGCGATCTCGAGGGCCGGCTGGTGGGAGCCGGCGGCGGCAAGAGCCCGGGCCCGGTCCAGGTCCGATACACCGTCGACCGAAACTCCCTTCGAGACCCGTATCCGGGCTCGCAACCGGTTGACCTCGGCGGTGGGTGGGAGCGGGGCGAGAGCTGCGTCGGCGGCCTCCCAATTGCCGTCTTCGATGTGGATCTCCGCCAAGAGCAGGGCTGCCTCCGAATGGTCAGGGCGTCGCGCCAGCAGGTCACCGAGGAGGGCGGCGGCGTCCTCTCGTTTTCCGAGCGCCAAAGCCTCCCGCGCCGAGGACAACGCCAGCTCCTCGACGGAGGGTCGCAGAGCGTTGACGAATTGGCGCACGGCCGCTTCCGGGATGGCGCCGGTGAACCGTGTCGCCGGTTGTCCGTCCTTGAAACCGATCACCGTCGGGATCCCTTGGACACCGAAGTAGGAGGCCAGCTCCGGGTTGGCATCGACGTCGACCTTCACCAAGTCGAAACCGCTATCGGGTTCGCCGGCGACCTTTTCGAGGATCGGACCCAACACTCGGCATGGGCCGCACCAAGCCGCCCAGAAGTCGACCACCACCGGAGTCTCCTTCGATCGCTCCAAGACGGCGGTCGGGAACTGGGCATGATCGATATCGCGCACTGCCATGGTCGGCTCGAGGGTAACGCCTTGGCGCGAGCCGCCATTCCCACCGGTCTATCCTCTGACTGGTCGCATGGCCGGGGTCGGCCCGCTCGAGGAGGTCGTTATGCCACCCTTCGGTGAAGTTCTCACCGCCATGATCACTCCCTTCACCGACGAGGGAACCGTCGACTATGACCGCGCCGCTCGTCTGGCCCGTTACCTGATCGAACATGGTTCGGATGGTCTGGTCGTGACGGGTACAACCGGGGAGTCGCCCACCCTCACCGAGGACGAAAAGGTCAACCTGTATCGGACGATGGTGGAGGCGGTGGGCCGGAAGGCGACGGTGGTGGCCGGGACCGGGACTTACGATACCGCCGAATCGGTCCGCCTTACCAAGAAGGCGGCGGCGGCGGGTTGTCACGGAATCTTGGCGGTCACGCCGTATTACAACCGACCCAGCCAGGAGGGATTACTCGCCCACTTTCGAGCCATTGCGGACGCCTCCGATCTACCGGTCATGCTGTACAACATCCCCGGCCGGACGGCGCGCCGTATCGAGATCTCCACGTTGCGGGCGCTTTCCGACCATCCCCGGATCGTCGCCACGAAGGACGCAGTCATGGACATCGATTTCACGTCTCAGACGTGCCGGTCGATTCCCAACCTGGCGGTCTATTCGGGCCAGGACAGCTACACACTGCCGATGATGGCGGTGGGTGCGGTGGGAGTGGTATCGGTGATCACCCACGTGGCCGGGCGTCGCGTGAAGGAAATGGTGCGGGCCGCCGCCGATGGGGACTTCGTCTCCGCCCGAAGTCTTCACCAGGCCATGCTGCCTTTGTGCGAGGCCTGCTTCTTGGAAACCAACCCCGCCCCGGTCAAGGCGGCCATGAACGCCATGTGGGAGCCGGTAGGGCAACCTCGCCTGCCCTTGGTGGCGGCTAGTGAGGCGACGACAGCGGCCGTCAAGGAGGCCATCGCCGCCCTCTCCGATTCGTGAGCGTCCGCCTCACCTTCCTTGGCGGCCTTGGGGAGATCGGCCGGAACTGCGCTGCCCTCGAGGTGGGAGGAAAGATCGCGCTGATCGATTGCGGTCTGATGTTCCCCCAAGAGGACATGCTGGGGGTCGACCTGGTGTTCCCCGACTGGGGCTGGCTGGTGGCCCGCCGCCGAGACGTGACCTGCGTCGTCCTCACCCATGGTCATGAGGACCACATCGGGGCGCTTGCCTATTTCCTCTCCGACATCAACGTGCCGGTTTACGGGACACCCCTGTCGGTCGAGCTGGCTCGGGGTCGAATCGACGAATTGGGCGTCCAAGCCGACCTGCGGGGAGTTCACACCAACGTCTGGATCGAGGAGGGTCCATTCCGTTTCATGTTCGTAGCTGTGAGCCATTCGGTGCCCCAGGGTGCGGCGGTGGCCTTCGACACCGATGAAGGGCTCATCCTGCATTCCGGGGATTTCAAACTCGACGCCACGCCGATCGACGGAAGGCCCACCGATCTGCCCACCTTCGCCGAGTTGGGAAGGCAGGGAGTGCGGTTGCTGATGGCCGATTCGACCAATGCCGAAAAACCCGGGTTCGTCGCGTCAGAGCGGTCGCTCGCCGATCCGATCCGGGCCATCCTGCGGGAGGCTCCCGGGCGTGTGATCGCCGCCTGCTTCTCCTCCCACCTGCACCGCATCCAGCAGATAGTCGATGCCGGAATCGCCAACGGCCGGCAAGTGGCATTCATCGGGCGGTCTTTGCAGCGCAACATCGGCGTTGCCCAGGAGCTTGGCCTCATCTCACTCCCCGATCACGCGTTGCTCGACGTCGAGGAGGTCCTCAAGCTACCGGCGCGACACCAGCTACTGATGACTACCGGCAGCCAGGGAGAGCCCTTCGCCGCCCTTACCTGGAATTCCCAAGGCCAGCACAAGTTCGTCAAGCTGACCGAGGGAGATACGGTGCTCATCTCGGCCGAACCGATACCTGGCAACGAGTTGGCAGTGTCTCGGGTGATCTCCCGCCTGTATCGGAGGGGGGGGCGGGTGTTCCACGGTCGCAACGCCAACGTTCACGTCTCAGGGCACGCCAACCGAGAGGAGTTGCTGACGTTCATCAATCTCATCCGGCCGCAGGCTTACGTTCCCGTCCACGGTGAGTACCGCCATCTGCACGCCAACGCCTTGCTGGCCCGCGAGCTCGGCGTCCCTTGGGTGGAGGCGATGGAGGACGGCGACTCGCTTCTTATCGAAGGTGAGCGCATCACCATTAGGAGGCAGGCCGTCAACGGCGGCTACGTCTACCTGGACGGTTCCGGGGTGGGGGACGTGAAGATCGGCGTGCTGCGGGATCGAAGCCATCTCGCCGACGAAGGTGTGCTGGTGGTGACGGTCGGGGTGTCGGGACAGTCAGGGGAAATCGTCTACGGGCCCGACCTCGACTCTCATGGGCTGATGGACGATCCCTCGGCGGTCTTGGAGAAGGCCAGCCAGGCGGTTCGTCAGGCAGTCGAGGAGATCGCCGGCGATCACAACTTCGACCTGGCGGCTCTCCAGCAACGAGTTCGCCGTGCGGCTGCCAAGGTTGTGCGGGCGGAGACATCCCGGCGTCCCGTGATCATCCCAGTCGTCGTCGAGTTATAACGTTATTGGCAGTGGGGGCCGGAGCCCTTCGCTATTTTGAGTGGGGGCCCGGAGCCCTTCGCTCGACCGGACACCGAGGTGGTTGGTCCCACCGGGTGACCCGGGTAGAGTCGCCGTCACATGCCCAAGGGGACACCCACCCGCCGGGGGCAACACGGACGGAGACGGGTGTCACCAGCGAAGAGAACCAGGCAATCTGAATCGCGAGTGCCGTTGCTGGTGGCGCTGCCAGGCAGATTGCGAGCCGGGCTCGGACGTCAGGCCGACGATGTCTGGGGACTGCTGCTCATCGTCGCAGCATTGCTCGTCGTGTTTTCCTTTTTCGGGCTGGCCGGGCCCGTCGGCGGCTTGGTGGATCAAGGGCTGCAACTTGCCTTCGGCTTGTGGTCCTATCTGCTGCCCCTCGTCCTCGGCGCCCTGGGGGCGGTACTCATCGTCGGCAAGCCTCGTAATGGCACCGGCCGGGTGATCGGCGGGTCGGTCGCCACCTTCCTCGGCACACTCGCATTGTTCCATCTCCTCACCGGTGCCCTCTCGCTGGCCGACGGCATGGAGATGGTGCGTCGCCGGGGGGGGGTGGTCGGATCCCTGATCGCCTTTCCGCTCCGCCGGCTCATCGGTAGCTGGGGGACCTTTGTTGTGCTCGGCGCCACGGTGGCGCTGGGTCTGCTCGTTCTGACCAGAACAACCGTGCGCGAGCTGTTCGTGGGCATCGGGGGAGCTTGGCAGACCGGGAAGCGGGCGCCGCGGCCGCCGATTGCGGTCGCAGGGAGGGTGGCGGGCTCCTCGCCGGCCAACGTCAAGGCGCGGCATCTTGCCGAACCGCGTGTGAGCCGGCCCGCCCGACCGGGTCCTTCCAAGGCAAAGGCCGATGCCCGGCCCGGCGGCAAGAGTGACGGAAAGGGGTCGGCCGCGGTCAAGCTCAAACCCGTTCCCAATGCCCAGCCGGGATCCGGCTATCAGCTGCCTCCATTGGAGCTGCTCGACTTCGGCAGTGCCGACGAACACAACAAACGGGCTCTCGAAGACACCGCCGAAGAGTTGGAGGAGACCCTGCGCCAGCACGGGGTCGACGCTCAGCTCACCAAGATCGTCCCTGGTCCAACGGTGACCCGATTCGAGATCGAGCTGGCGAAAGGCGTCAAGGTCAACAAGGTGACCAACCTGGCCCACGACATCGCCTACGCGCTGGCCACCCCCGACATACGCTTGCTCGCACCGATTCCGGGGCGTTCGGCAATCGGAGTGGAGGTGCCTAACCACAAGAGGCGATTGGTGACCCTGGGTGACGTGCTCCGCAGCGGGGAGGCGGCCGCCGCCACCCATCCTCTCGATGTAGGGCTGGGC